>JANPMZ010000320.1:0-4298 GCA_031427195.1 Nitrospirota bacterium | reverse complement strand
TCCGCATCGTGGGCCGCTGGCGCGACAAGGCGGCCTTTGACTCAGTCTGTTCGTATTCAATCTCGAGCTTCCGCAGCAGACCTTCGACGATGCTCCCCTTGGTGATGATGCCGACCAGCTCTTCCTGGCGATTCAATACGGGGTACCGCTTAAATCCGAATTTGGAAAACTTGGCGATACAGTGAACGAGCAACTCATCAGTGTACAGGCACTCAACCTTCGTCTTCATCTTTTCACGGATGGGAGCGTTAATAGCATTATTAGTGAGGGCATTGATCAGGTCCGCGATGCTGATCATGCCTACAAGCTTTCCGCTCTCGACCACCGGAGTGCCGGAGATGCGGTTGTCCCGCAGGAGGAGGCTGAGCTCCGCCATGGTCTGGTCCGGTCTCACGGTAAACACCGTGGCGGCCATGACCTCGCCGACCGTGATCTCATAGACCATCTCCTGGGTCTTGCTGACCCGGTCCAGCGTTGCCTGCTCTGTGCTGTGCTGTGCCATCCGTTTATTGCCGCTCGGCCACTCCCCGGAGCCCGTTCGTGTACAGGATGCCGCACGCCTCAAACATCCCCATTTTCGTGATGAAAAGAGGCAGGTCTTTCTGCTTTGCCAGGGCGACCGCTTCCGCATCAGGTTGTTTTCCGCGCACCACGCAAACTGCCTGGATATCGGCGATATCGGCTGTCCGTATCGCCTGGGGGTTCGTGATCCCCGTGACCAGTATGCCGTTCGCATGGGAACGGCCAAGCACGTCGCTCATAAGGTCGGCGCTGTAGCACCGGTCGACGTCTATCCCGTTGATGAGGTCCTCACCGGCCAGGACCTCTGCGTGAAGCAGGTTGATGATCTCTCTCAGTTTCATACCACGTTCCTCGGCGACCTACCGGTCAACCTCACCCAGCACAATGTCAATGGTCCCGATGCATGCAATGACATCGGCCACCATATGGCCGGTCACCATCTTCGAAAGGGCGCTCACGTGCACATACGAGGGGGCGCGGATCTTGATGCGGTAGGGCCTGCCGCTGCCGTCGCTTACTATATAGAAGCCGAGCTCGCCCTTCGGCGCCTCAGTAGCCACGTAGACCTCGCCCTTGGGCATGGGGACCCACTTGCTCATGAGCACGAACTGGTGGGCCAGCGACTCCATGCTTTTCATGACGTTCATTTTTTCGGGAATGGCATACCGCGGGTCCGCGGTCACCACCGGTCCTGACGGCATCATGTCGAGGCACTGTTTGATGATCCGCACGCTCTGGCGCATCTCGTTGATGCGCACAATGTACCGGTCGTAGACATCGCCGTTCTTGCCGAGCGGCACCTCAAAATCAACCTTATCATAGGCTGCATAGGGTTCGACCTTGCGCAGATCGTAGTTCACGCCGGAACCGCGGAGTGTACCGCCCGTCAACCCGTAGTTGACCGCATCCTTGGCCGAGAACACGCCAATGCCCACGGTACGCTGGAGCCAGATACGGTTTTCCCGGATCAGCGTGTCATATTCTTCAAGCCGCTTGGGAAAGATCCCGATGAATTCACGGCACTTATCGAAAAAGTCGCGCGGTATATCGTTGCGCACGCCGCCGATGCGGACATAGCTCACGGTCTGACGTGCTCCCGTCACCATCTCCGTGAGATCGAGGATAAACTCCCGTTCCCGCAGCGTAAACATGCAGACCGTCATGGCGCCGATGTCCAGGGCATGGGTGCCAAGCCACACCAGGTGCCCCGAAAGCCGCGTCAACTCGGCCATCAGCGTCCGGATGAACTGCGCCCGCTCCGGGACCTCGATATTGGCAAGCTTCTCGACGGCAACCACGTAGCCGAGGTTGTTATTCATGCAGGTAATGTACTCAAGCCGGTCGGTCATGGGGATGATCTGGTGATAGGTCCTGCTCTCCATCCATTTTTCGATACCGCGGTGGAGATACCCGGGGCGGGGATCGCAGCCTACCACGGTTTCTCCCTGCAGGTCGAGCACCAGGCGCAACACGCCGTGGGTGGCCGGATGCTGAGGCCCCATGTTCAGAGTGAACTCTTTTTGGACTATTTCTTTCGTTGAAGGAACGGACATGTTTTCACCTTAAAATAAGGGGTCGGGGTCCAGGGGTCGGGAGTCAGGAAAAGCCATTATCTATTTCCTGTACCCTGGACGCTGGCCCCAGGACCCTGCTTTTTTTTAGTAGCCTTTGAGTGGATATTCCTTCCTGAGCGGATGTCCTTCCCAGTCCTCAGGCAGCAGAATCCGGCGCAGGTCGGGATGGCCATCAAACTTGATGCCCATGAGGTCAAAGGTCTCGCGTTCGTGCCAGTTGGCTGTTTGCCAGATCAATGAGACGGTGTCGACCCGCGGGTCCTCTTCCGGAACACGCACCTTCAAACGGATGCGGTGGTGGTACTCGGTAGAGATAAGGTTATAGACGACTTCAAAGCGGAGACCGGTGTCACCGGGATAGGTCGAGTAATCGACGGCCGTCAGGTCGGCCAGGTGGTCCATCTTGAGAGAGGGTTCATCTTTGAGGAACAGGCAGATGTCCCTGATCATTTCTTTTTTGACCATAAGAGCGACCTGGCCTGCATAGGTCGTCGTACCCAGGACCTGACCGGCGAATTTTTCTTCTACCATCTTAGCGATCTGTAAGGGGTCCATACAACCTCGTCACGGGCCGCACCGCGCAAAAGCCCGCGGCGCCCGGTTTCGATCAGGATAGGTGATGTATTACTTCCGGATATAGTGCTCTTTCCTGATTTTCTCCTGCAGTTTAATGATACCGTTCATCAGGGCTTCAGGACGCGGCGGGCAGCCCGGTATGTAGACATCCACCGGAATGATATTGTCAACACCCTGCACCACGCTGTAGGTATTAAAGATGCCGCCGGAACCGGCGCAGCTTCCCATGGCAATGACATACCGCGGCTCGGGCATCTGATCATAGACACGACGCACGATGGGCGCCATCTTTTTTGTAAGCGTACCGGCTACCAGGAGCAGGTCGGACTGCCGGGGAGACGGACGAGGTACGGTGCCGAAACGGTCAAAGTCGTGCTGGGGAGCGGAATAATACTGGATCATTTCAATGGCGCAGCAGGCAAGGCCGAACGTCATGGGCCAGATGGAACTCGCACGGCAGTAATTGAGAAAACCATCGACGGTTGTCGTGATATACCCGTCTTCAAAGAGATTCTGGACTACTCCCATTCGAGCGCCCCTTTCTTCCACGCGTAGAAATAACCGACGAGCAGGATGATGACGAAGATCACCATCTGCACAAAGCCATAGAGGCCGATCTGGTTGTACGCCATGGCCCAGGGATAGAGGAACACGGCTTCAATATCGAAGATAAGGAACAGCATGGCGATGATGTAGTAACGGATAGAGAACTTCTGATGGGCGTCCATGAAGGGAGTGATGCCGGACTCGTACGTCAGCAGCTTTTCGCGATAGGGGTTCCGCGGACGGATGAACCATCCGGCAACCAGCATGCCGACGCTCACAACGACGCCGAGCAACAGGAATATTGCTACGGGTAAAAAGTGTTCTGGAAGATAGGTACTTGGTGTCATACGCTAAACTCCCTGCTATTAAATTTTAAATTAGTAAGACTTCTAAAACGAGTGGATAATAAGCCAAGCAAAATATTTTGTCAAGCAAAACATTATAACGAATAAAAACGTTTTTCCCGGTAAACCACGGTTATAAAACGAGGCGCCTGCTCCATCCTTTATGCCCTTGATTTCCGTCAGGTGATACCTTAGAATAGCGCCGCACGGGGGAGGTCGTCATGGATCCGTATTCAAAAGAGCAGCTCTTGTCGTTCTACAACAGTCATCTCAAGAAGTTCGGCGACCGGCCCGAAGCGCTCCGCTGGACGCCGCAGGGGCAGCTCAAGCGCTATCACATGCTTGCCGATATCGCGCCGGCCGCGGAGCTGAACAACAGCACGGTCCTCGACTACGGGTGCGGGACCGGGGATTTTTACCGGTTCCTGCAGCGGCGGGGCATCAACGTAAACTATACGGGCGTGGACATCAATGAAAACTTCATCAGCCTGGCGAAAAAAAAGTATCCCGAATGCACGTTCAAGGTCATGAACGCTGATGATGATGCGTTCGAAGGATTCTATGATTACATCTTTATCTGCGGAGTGTTCAACCTGAACGTGCCGGGTGTCGATGATGATATGAAGAACGCCATGGCCGCACTCTTCAAACACTGCAATAAGGGGCTCGTCCTGAGCGCCCTCTCCTCGCACACTCCCATCAGGGACCCCGAGCTCCACTTCACGTCGCCGGAAGA
>JANPMZ010000319.1:0-5836 GCA_031427195.1 Nitrospirota bacterium | reverse complement strand
TGCATGAAGTCGACGGGATCGAAGACCACGGAAGAGCTTAAGGACAAGGTCGACAATTACCGGCACTTTCTTTCGCTCCGCGACGATATCGCGGAGCAGCAGCAGCGCATCTACGGCGGTGTGACGCACAAGGCGCTCCTTGAGGACTACCAGAACCAGCAGCTGGAGGTCATTGAGCTTGAGAAGGCTGCCCGGGTCGTGGCACACAATGCAGTGGATACGTACAGTATCAGACAGGATATTGACCGGATCGTGTCGGAACTGCCGGGCGACGATTTTTCATCCGCTACTTCCTGGGATGTCGGAGCGCCGGACCTGGGTGATTTCGGCTCCCCTGCCCTCGGAGTTGCTGCGCCGGGAACGGGCTTCCTGGCAGAGCTCGGTATTGCCAGCCGCATCGGCGCGATCGAAATGGAGACGCTTATTCCTGCGGTGGAAGCTGCGGCGCAGCGAAACCTTACAGCGGTCACGGCAGGGAAATACGTGCGGATCGAGATCGCCGGCGATGCCGGGCCGGTGGTGCATGCCAAGGATGACACCGCGGTCCAGGTCTCGGACCTGAGCCCCAGTACGCAGGAACTGATCTCCTTCTGCATCAGGACCGGGATCGTCGAGGCCCTGGCGGGAAAACGGCGGCTGCCGCTTCTGCTTGACGACCCGCTGGCCGGTTTCGATCCGATGCGGCAGAAGGCGGCATGCCAGGTCCTTCGCTCACTCGGCGCCAGGACCCAGGTGATCCTCTTCGCGTCAAATCCGGGGCTGAAGATTGACGGCGACGTGTTCGCGGAGCTCAAATAGGTGAGGGGCCGGTTCATCACGTTCGAGGGAATTGAAGGTTCGGGCAAGTCCTCTCAGCTCACCCTGCTCACGGAGCACCTGCGATCGAACCGTTGGGCGGTTACGCTCACCCGTGAGCCCGGCGGAACGCCGATCGGCGACCAGGTGAGAAAGATCCTTCTCGATCCCGGGAATAAAGCCCTTGACCCGTCCGCGGAATTGCTGCTCTATGCCGCAAGCAGGGCGCAGCATCTTCAGGAAGTGATCCGTCCCGCACTTGAGAGCGGCGCCATTGTACTGTGCGACCGGTTCTCGGATGCAACGATCGCCTATCAGGGCTACGGACGCGGACTCGACCTTACCATGATCCATGTTCTCGACCGGCTCGTGACCGCCGGGATGCGGCCGGACCTGACAATCGTCCTTGATGTGGAGGCCGCCGTGGGCCTTGCCCGCGCCCACGCCCGGAACAACCTGCAGGGGCTCGAGGCGGAAGCGCGGTTTGAGAACGAGGCGCTTACGTTCCATGAGCGCGTCCGTCAGGGCTACCTGGCCCTGGCACGGGAAGCGCCGGACCGCATGAAGATCGTTGATGCGGCGCTGCCGCCGCTCCGGGTGCAGGAAAAGATCAGGGAGATCGTGGACCAATGTTTGATCTGAAGGGGCTCCGCGAGAGCAAGGTGCCATGATCGCTTTTACCATGACAGCTGCAGGGGTCAGTTCACTCCATGCTCTTTAACGATATCGAAGGCCATGAGGGACCGCTGCAAATTCTGAAGCGGGCCCTTGCCCATGGAACGCTCGCCCATGCCTATCTGTTCTCGGGCGAGTCCGGCATCGGCAAGAAAATGACGGCGCTGGGTCTTGCCGCAGCCGTGAACTGTGGTGCGGCCGCTCCTGACGGCGGGTGCGGCAACTGCCCGTCGTGCCGCAAGGTCGCTTCAGGCGGCCACCCGGATGTGCACCTCCTGGCGGCCGAAGGGAATGAGATCAAGATCGACCAGGTGCGGGAGGCGCAGCACGACCTTGCGCTCAGGCCGTTCGAAGGGAACAAAAAGGTCCTGATCGTTGACGGGGCCGAGGGGTTGAATCCAGCCTCGGCCAATGCGTTCTTAAAGACCCTCGAAGAACCCCCGGGTGATGCCCTCATTATCCTGATCACCGCCATGCCGCAGAGCTTGTTGCCGACCATCCGGTCACGATGTCAGGAGATCGTGTTCCATGTGCTGCCCCGGCATATCCTTGCGGCGGCCCTGATGCGCAAGCGGGGCCTCCCGGAAGAAGATGCGTGGTTCCTCGCGGCGCTCGCACAGGGGAGCCTGGGCCGCGGCATCGAGATGGACGTTGACGCGGAAAAGGCGCTCCGTGACGAGGTCCTGACGCTCTGGAGCGGGTTGGAGCGCTTGAGCCCCGGTGAGACGCTGCTCCAGGCCGAGGCCTATGGAAAGGACCGCGAGCGGCTTGAACGCCTGCTCGATATCGGGATCGAATGGCTTCGCGATGCCGTGGTCTATCGCGAGACCAATGAAGAGCGCCTGCTGGTCAATGGGGGCCGCCGGGACCTGCTCAGGCAGTGGTGTGAACGCAGGTCGCTTCCGGGGATGCTTCTTGACCTGGAGCTGTTCACGTCGAGCAGAAAGCTTCTTGACCGCCGTGTCAGCGCACAGCTTGTTGCCGAGAATCTGCTGCTCAAGCTCGGCAGGGTGTAAGTTTGCGGCGGACCAGGACAGACCAACAACCGACCTATGAGAAGAGATGACTGATACTATCATGAAGATCGCAGGCATACGATTTCGGGACAATTGGAAAGTATATGATTTTGACGCAACGGACCTTGAGCTTTCGGTCGGCGATAGTGTAATCGTCGATTCGGACCGGGGTCTGGGGATGGCCACGGTGGTGCGCATCCGGAAACCCCCGGAACCGGCCGTTGCCGCGTTCGACATGGTCGGATTCGGATCAGAACCGGCATCGGACGAAGGGACGGCTCCGGCCGCGGCGTCTGTCGCCGCGGCGCCGGTCCCGAAGCTTCTGCGCAAGCTCGTTCGCAAGGCCAACGAAGACGATCTTTCCCGGGAAAAAAAGAACCGCGAGCGCGAGGCCGAAGCGTTCACCATGGCGCAGGACATGGTCGCCGAGCGCGAACTCCCCATGAAGCTGATCCGCGTTGAATATTCCCTTGATGCAACACGGGCCACCTTTTTCTTTTTCTCGGAAACGAGGATCGATTTCCGCGATCTGGTGAAGGACCTTGCTTACAAGCTCCGGAGCAGGATCGAGATGCGCCAGATCGGGGTGCGTGATGTAGCCCGCCTGATCGGTGGGTTCGGACCCTGCGGCCGCGAGCTGTGCTGTGCCTCTTTTTTGAAGAACTTCGAGCCGGTCTCGATCCGCATGGCCAAGAAACAGGAAATGGTGCTCAATCCCGCGAAAATATCGGGCGTCTGCGGCAGGCTGCTCTGCTGTCTCTCTTATGAGTTTGAGATGTACGAGGAGAACAAGAAGGATCTGGCCACCATGCGCCAGGCCGTGATCCAGGTCAAGCGCGATGAAGAAGAGCGCCGCATCACCGAGGCGCGGGAGGACGAGGAGCGCCGCCAGGCCGAGGAGCGAAAGCGGCAGGAGGAGCGGAAAAAGCCTCAGGAACAGCGTCGGGAAAAGCCGCGCGAGAAGCCGCGGGACGAAGCCGCTTCGTCGGGCGGCTTCAAGACCGAGAAGCGCCGTGAACCGCAACAGGATAAAAAACAGCGCGGCAGGGGGGGCAAGCCTAAGGACCGGCCGCAGTCAAAGCAGGAAGGACAGCAGCCCCAGCAGCGTCCTCAAGCCCAACCGCAAGCGCAGTCGGAACAGCCGCAGGAGCAGCCGAAGCAGGAAGGTCCGCAGCCGCCGCAGCCGCAGGGCGAGGCGGGAGATAAGAGCGGGAAAAAGAACAACCGGCGGTTCTGGCGTAACCGCAAGAAGAAGCCGGGGCAGGGAGACAAACCGCAGGGAGGGCCGGCTGGCGGCGGGCAGGCAGGGTAGCCTCGAAGCGCGGCAGCAGAGCGCGGCCTCCCATGACACGCTGGATCGCCTCGCGGCATGGATCATGTCCACTGTTATGAACTGCAGCAAGAGCAGGGCTTATGGAGAACGTGATCCTCGTTACCCAGCCGTGATCCCGCCGAGCGCCCCCCAGTAAGAACCTTATGAAGACAAAATTTTACATTACGACCCCGATCTACTATGTGAACGACGTGCCGCACATCGGGCATGCCTACACGACTATTGCCGCGGATGTTCTCGCGCGCTATCACCGGCTCAAAGGGGACGCGGTGTTTTTTCTCACTGGCACCGACGAGCACGGCCAGAAGGTCGAGAAGGCCGCCCTCGACCGGGGGCTCACGCCCAAGGCGCATGCGGACAACATGACGGTCAACTTTCAGCAGCTCTGGAAGAAACTTGAGATCACGAATGACGCTTTCATTCGCACCACGGACCAGCAGCACATCGCGGTGGTGCAGGAGCTTCTGCAGGCACTGTATGGCAAGGGCGAGATCGAGCGCCGAACCTACGAGGGCTGGTACTGCACGCCGGATGAGCGGTTCTGGACCGAAAAGGAAATAGTCGAAGGCAAGTGCCCGGATTGCGGAAGGCCGGTGGAGCGCATCTCGGAAGACAATTACTTTTTCCTCATGAGCAAGTATCAGGCGCGGCTCATCGCGCACATCGAGCAGAACCCGAACTATATCCGGCCTGAATCCCGGCGGAACGAAGTGCTCGGGTTCCTGAGGTCGCAGACTCTGGGCGACCTGTGCATCTCACGCCCCAAGGCGCGGCTCTCCTGGGGCATCGAGCTTCCCTTTGACCGCGCCTTCGTCACCTATGTCTGGTTTGACGCCCTGGTGAATTACTATTCAGCAACAAAATACCTCGCGCCTGAAGGAACGGCGTGGTGGCCCGCGGAACATCACCTGGTTGGAAAAGATATCCTGACCACGCACAGTGTGTACTGGTCCACGATGCTGATGGCGCTCGGCCTGCCGCTGCCGGGTAACATCTTTGCCCACGGGTGGTGGACCAAGGACGGTAAGAAAATGTCCAAGTCCATCGGGAACGTGATCGATCCGCACGAGCTCGTGGACGCCTACGGCGTTGACGCGTTCCGCTACTTTGTGCTGCGCGAGGTGCCCTTTGGGCTGGACGGGGATTTCTCGACCGATACCTTTGTCACGCGCTTTAACACCGAGCTCGCCAATGACCTGGGGAACCTGTTGTCGCGTGTGCTGACGATGGTCGGGAAATACTTTGATGGAAAGATCCCGCAGGCAGGCACAGAACAGCCCGCTGACCGGGAGCTACGGGAGATCGCCCTTTCAATTCCGGCCAGGATCGATGACGACCTTGCCAGCCTGGCCTTCACCCGATACCTGCATGATGCGTGGTCGCTCGTGACCCGGGCGAACCGTTACGTGGAAGAGAACGCACCCTGGACGCTCGCCAAAAACAATGATCTGGAACGGCTCGGCAGTGTGCTGTACAATCTTTCGGAGTCGCTTCGGCTCGTCGCACTGTATCTATACCCGGTGATGCCGTTAACGAGTCAGAAGATCTGGAACGCTCTCGGCATCGGGAAAGGGATCAACGAGTGCCGATCAGGTGAAGAAGTCAACTGGGGCCGGCTGCCTTACGGAACGACTATTCAGCCGGGCGCTCAATTGTTCCCCCGGATAGACCAGAAAAAGAATACGGAGAAAAAGATGGAGAAAACAGAACAGGAAAGCATGCAGGGGACCAAGCACGAGGCACAACAGACCGCTCCAACGCTGTCGGCACTTGCCCCTGGTGCAGCGGCAAAAGACCCGATCGGGATCGAAGATTTTATGAAGGTAGACCTCAGGGTCGGCAAAATCGTCTCGGCCGAGCGGGTGGAGAAGTCGGAGAAGCTGGTAAAGCTCAAGGTGGACATCGGCACCGAGACCCGCCAGGTCGTGGCCGGCATAGGCAAAAGCTATACGCCGGAGGAACTGCTGGGCAAGACCATCGTGATCGTGGCGAACCTGAAGCCGGCAAAGCTTATGGG
>JANPMZ010000318.1:0-6377 GCA_031427195.1 Nitrospirota bacterium | reverse complement strand
GCCATGTGCATGGGGCCCGAGTCAACACCGAAGAACAGATCCGCGGCCTTGTATACGGAAAGATTCTCGCGCACATTCGTGACGCCGCAGAGGTCGAGCCCATTAAAGGGGCCGAGTTTTTCGATGCTGCGATAGAGCGCCGCATCGCCAGCCGACCCGGTATACACGAACCGGGCATGGTGTTGGTCACGAAGAACGGTCATGACCGAAGCGAACCGGTCAAGGGGCCACTGTTTGGCCGGCAGGCTGGCCGCGGCATGAATGATGACCTTGAGCTCATTGTTTTTCCATCCGGCTTGCGCCATGATCGCGGCAACTTTTTTATCATTCTCCGGAGTCGGCCACAGTTCCAGCGCCTTATTGGTGATGGGGACATCGAGTACGCGCAGGCAATCGAGGAAGTTCTCGACCTCATGCTGGTCCTGGCGATAGGCCACCCGGTCGGTCAGCAGCAAGCCCCTCCCCTCCGTAGCAAAGCCAATCCTGCGGGGCACTCCGGCAAACCGGACCAGGAGCGCACTCGAAAGGGACCGCTTGAGAACGAAAGCTGCATCGTAGCCTTCGCTCCTGATCAGCTTCCAGTAATGGAGATACCCTGCCAACTTGCCGCGCTCCGCGGCAGCGCTGTAGGTATGGATCGTCTTGAACTCAAAGGGGACCACGCGGTCCACATAGGGGCAGCCCTCGATCACCTGCCCGGAGAAGGGCTCGAGCATCAGGTCTATCCGCGCCGCGGGAAAAGCCTGGCGAAGGTTCCTGAGGAACGGAACGGTCAGCACCGTATCACCGATGAACCGGTACCGCATCACGAGGATCTTTTTTGCCGTAAGCTTCATGATTGGTCCGCCTTGCTGTGTGCAATGATCCAGTCCGCTGCTTCCGCCAGATCATGCGCCGTGAAATCAGGGTCCCCGACATGCTCCGGCCGCGCATTACCCGGATCGTCCGCGGCAAAACCGCTCCGGACGAGGATGGAAGCAGCTCCTGCCCGGTGGCCAAGCTCGACGTCGCTCCACTTGTCGCCTACCATGTAGGATTGATGGACATCAATCGCGAGGTCTCGCGCCGCCTGGTCGATCAGGCCGGTCCCCGGTTTTCTGCATGCGCAAACTTTAGTATGCCTGGTCGTACCGGCTGTTGGATGGTGCGGGCAATAATAGATGGCATCAAGCCGCGCTCCGTCCTTGCCGAGTAATTCTTTAAGCCGGGCATGTGCTTCGGCCACGAGCGACTCGGGGAAATATCCGCGGGCCACGCCGGACTGGTTAGTGACCAGAACGACGAGGAAACCGGCAGCGTTCAGTTTTTTGATAGCTCTTCCGACGCCGGGTATCAGGGTGAGCAGCGAGAGGTCGCGCATATAACCGACCTCCTCATTGACCGTGCCGTCGCGGTCGAGAAATACCGCTTTTTTCATAGGACCTCGAGAAGCATCCGCTCCCAGGCCTCGGATTCAACGACCTTGAGGCTGATCCGAAGCGCCCAAATTCCGTCAGGATGCAGGGAACGCAGGCGGACGCCGTCCTTTTCCGTTGTAACAATCATGTTCACCTGTTCATCCGCGGCCTGCCTGAAGATGTTTGCCAGATCGTTCTTTTCATATACATAGTGGTCGGGATAGGCGCAGGAGCTCTTTACCACGGCGCCGAGGGACTCCAGAAGCGACAGGAACGACGCCGGGCGGGCTATCCCGGAAAATGCGAAGACCGTTGTACCACGGAGTGACAACAGCGGCCTGGTCTCGTTCGTGGCGAGATTGACCAGATCCAGAGGGACATGGGATGACGTAAAGATCCCGGCTGCGGTGTAACGGCGTAAGGTCTCTTTCAGAGAGGACAGCTCTCTCTCTCTGCCTGCCCGCGTAATCAGTATGGCATGTGCGCGTTTGAGCGCGGTCAGCGGCTCCCTGAGTAGCCCTGCAGGGAACAGCTTCCCGTTGCCGAACGGTTCCGCTGCATCGACCAGAACAATATCGATCGTACGCCGCAGCCGGATATGTTGAAAACCATCATCCAGCACGACCACATCGGGATGAAATTCCCGGAGCGCAATAAGCGAGGCCTGGTAACGGTCGGCTCCCACCACGACAGGCACTCCCGCCAGCCGGTCGGCGATCAGGACCGGTTCATCACCGTTCCTGATAGGATCATGCTGTACCATCCGTCCGTCCGACACGATGGAGATCAGGGACTCGTCCTGCCTGCCGTATCCACGGCTTATCACCACAGGCCGCTTCCCTTTTCGCAGGAGTAGCCCGGCGATATCGATGACCGTCGGGGTTTTTCCGGTCCCGCCGAGCGTGATGTTGCCCACTGATATAACGGTGCACGGCAGCGTTTTTTTCCCTGACCAGGGGAACCGATACCACGCTCTTCTGGCATACCAGGCGCTGCAATAGAACAGTGACAGTGCCGACAGGATTGGACCTACGATCAGTGAGCGTCGTCTCCCGTACAGCAGGTCTTCAATATATGCTTTCATGGACGCGTTATGAATTGATCAACGGCCGCTATGGTCTTTCCGGCTGCGCCGGAATTTAATTCTATGACCTTGAACGCACGTTCGCCGATTTGTTGGGCCCGGGCTTTATCGGAGAGCAGGCTGTCAAGCTGAACATAGAGTTCATGCTTATCCTTGACCATGATGCCGCCGCCTGACGCAATGAGCGCTTCGGATATTTCCTTGAAATTGAACATGTATTTGCTGAAGATCACCGGTTTTTTTACGGCAGCGGGTTCAAGCAGATTATGCCCGCCGATCTTAACCAGGCTTCCGCCGACAAAGGCGATATCACAGACCGCGTAGAACGATCTGAGCTCGCCGATGGTGTCAAGCAGCAGAACATCCTTGAATTGACCTTTGGGCCGGGTACGCCGCTGGCATTCAAAGCCGGCGCTGTTGACAAGCCCCTCGACCTCGTCGAACCGTTCCGGATGGCGCGGTGCGATAATGAGCAGCAGTTCAGGAAATTTTTCCCTCAATCTCGAGAACACCCAGAGGAGCGCCTCCTCTTCGCCGCGATGCGTGCTCCCTGCCGTGATGACCTTGCGTGCTTTCGGCATGGCAACAGGGTGCGCCTGCGGTTCAAAGAGCTTCTGATCGAACTTCAGATTGCCGGTGACCAGCACCCTGTTCGCTGCCGCACCGATCGTTCTGATGCGCTCTGCATCGTCCTCGGACTGCATGCAGAACAGATCCACCTGTTCAAAGACCTGGCTGAAAAAACCTTTGAGTTTTACATAGTTCTTGAAGGAATGGGGGGAGATCCTTCCGTTAATGACCGCCGATGGTATTCCCGCCCGTTTCAGTTCTCTGAAAAAATTCGGCCAGAGCTCGGTCTCGGCCACGAGTACCATGGCCGGATTGATCTTCTTGAGGACCTTGCGGACTACAAAGGGATAATCAAAGGGGAAAAAGAACACGGCATCCGCTTCGGGAACACGCTGACGGGCCGTGTAATTTCCCGTGATCGTGACCGTAGAGATGATCAATTTCCGGCGGGGATATTTCTTCTTGAGTTCGCGGACGAGCGGGTGGACCGCCATGACCTCGCCTACCGAAACAGCATGGATCCAGATCGGACGTCCGCCCGCGATCAAGCTCATGACGTCCTTGCGGACCCAGCCAAGTTTCTGCGAAATACCGCCGCGGTACTTTGCCACCGTAGCGAGTTTAAACAGAATAACCGGCAGAAAAAGAACGGTACCGACAAACAATAGCAGATTGTATGCTGTGTAATACATGATGCTCCCTCAGGGGACTATTATCCGGTCCGTTTAGAAAAATAGCGATCAGCCTCGTTCATCATTCGGTTCAGGGCGGACTGCACTTCTGCGCGTTTTGTTTCCAGTTCGTGTTCAGCGGTTCCGGAGACCCATATCGGCTCCCCATACATGACAACACCGCGGGTGAACGGCACGGGCAGCAGATATTTATCCCAGATCCTTTCGAGAATCCAGAACCGTTTTGCACTGGTGACCACCGGCACGATCGGCTTGTTGATCTTGCCCGCCAGATACGTCAGACCCGGTTTTACCTCGTAGAGAGGGCCGCGGGGTCCGTCAACGGCAAGCCCGATGGTTTTCCCGCTGCGCAGGCTTTCCACGAGGCCGAGAAGCGCCTGGGCGCCTTTTCTCTTGCTCGAGCCACGCACGACACCATACCCGAACCGCTTCAAGATCATGGCCTGTATTGCACCGTCGCGGCTTTCGCTGGAGGGAAGAACTATTCCGGTATGACGATGCGTAAAGAGAAGCAAAAATTGTCTGCCGTGCCAGAACGCATAAATGCAATTTTTGCCTTCCGCATGCAATTGCTCCGGGACCTGCCGGTTCGCGAACGTGACCCGCACCGTCGCGCCCCATATCGAGACAAATACCCAACCGATAAAGGACAGTATCTTCGCCCTCATCACAGCATCCTTGACGGCGGTTCGTCCCTGAACTGCTGATCATGGAGGTGTTTGTATTCACCGCCGAGCGCCAGCAGTTCCTCGTGCCTGCCCTCTTCGACGATCCTGCCGTTCTTCAGAACAATGATCCGGTCCGCATTGATAATCGTGGAGAGACGGTGGGCGATCACAAAACTCGTGCGCCCTTTCATCAGCGTATCCAGCGCTTTTTGGACCTCACGTTCGGACCCGGAATCGAGCGAGGAGGTGGCTTCGTCGAGCACCAGGATCGGCGCATTCTTAAGCAGCGCGCGGGCGATCGACAACCGCTGGCGCTGGCCGCCCGACAGCTTGATGCCCGCTTCGCCGATCATCGTATCATAGCCCAGGGGAAGCGCGTGGATGAATTCATCGGCTTGCGCCGCTTGAGCTGCCCTGGCGATCTCTTCCATCGTGCACGAGAGGTCCCCATAGGCGATATTGTTCTTTACGGTATCGTTAAAAAGAATGGTCTGCTGTGTGACGATCGCCATATGCGAGCGGAGCGATGCCGTCGTGGTGTCCCGAAGATCGACCCCGTCGATTGTGATCCTGCCGCCGGTCACATCGTAAAAACGGGGGATAAGATTAACGAGCGTGGTCTTCCCTCCTCCGCTCTTCCCGACAATGGCGATGGTCTCCCCGGTCCTGACCAAGAGCTTGATGTCCTTCAGCACGAGTTCGTCTTCGTACTGGAACGTAACGTTGTGGAACTCTATCGTCTTAAAATCGGGAGGCAAGGGAACGGCGTCCGGCTTGTCCTGTATTTCCGGCTTGGTGTCGAGGACCTCGAAGATGCGCTTCGCCGCGGCCATGCCGTCCTGGATGATACTGTTGATCCCGTTCAATTCCTTGAGCGGGCGGTAAAAAAAGACCAGGGCCATCATGAAGGAAAAGAATTCTCCCACGGTCATGGCGCCCCGTCCTATGGAGTAAATGCCGTACACAATGACCATGGACATGCCGAGCATGGAGATGAACTCCATGACCGGGTGAGAAAGGGCGCTGGTTTTGATGGCACGCATGAAGGAGTTGAAAAGGGATTTATTCCGTTCCGCGAAACGCCTGCTTTCGTATTCCTCCATGCCGAAGGCCTTTACAATGCGCACGCCGGCGATCGTCTCATGCAGGTGCGTGTTCAGCACCGCAAGCTGTTCCTGCGTCTGAGTGCTGACTCCGCGAAAACGCCTGCTGAAGCGCGCAAGAGCAAAGCCGGCAAGCGGAAGCACGATGAGGGACAGGGCGGCGAGCCGCCAGTTCAGATAAATAATATATCCCGTGAGCGCGGCCATGGTAAGGATGCCCTGGGCCAGGCTTGAGGGTGCGCGGGTAAGAGCGCCCTGAACGAGGTTGACGTCATTGGTGATCCGTGACATGATGACCCCGGTGGGGGTCCTGGTGAAGTAAGAGAAGGAAAGGCTCTGAATATGCGCATACAACTGGTCGCGGATATTATTGACGATCTTTTGGCCTACGTAGCCCAGCAGGTAATCACGGACGTATGCGGTGACCCCCTTGAGGGCGCTGACGGGGATCAGTCCCAGGGCAAGCAGCAGACCGAGTTTCATATCATTGGCAAGCACGACCTTATCCAGCATCGGCTTCACCAAATAGGTCTGGGCGGAGATCATGGCGCTGGTCAGCCCCATGAAAAGAAACGCCCCGATCAGCCGCATCTTGTAGGGGATAAGGTACCGCAGTAATCTTTTATAAATATCCATAGCTGCTAGGCGCTGCCTTTCATGCATTCCATGACCACCGATGCGGCCCGGGCCGAAGCGCCGTCCGCCCCCAGTTGCTCACGCACTTTCAGCAAATCTTCCTTTACCTGGTTGTACCGCGCAGGGTCAGCAAGCATTTCCGAGATGACATCGGCGATTTTCCGCGGTGTCACCTCGTGCTGGATGAGTTCAGGCACGATACGCCGCCCTGCAACGATGTTGACGAG
>JANPMZ010000317.1:0-5710 GCA_031427195.1 Nitrospirota bacterium | reverse complement strand
TCCTGTTCACCCTGCCGTTCCTCGTGGGTCTCCTTACCGGGCTCACGGTCGGGTTCGTGGGCGCCACCTTCCCGATCATCACCGCCATGATGGGGGGCCACCCGGACGCGGCAACCATTGCCTTTGCTTTTGCCAGCGGCTTTGCCGGAGTCATGCTCTCGCCCACGCATCTCTGCCTTGTACTGACCGTGCGGTACTTCAAAGCGGACCTTGCCGGCACCTACCGGCTTCTGTATCTGCCGGTGGTCCTGGTGTTCCTGGTGGGCCTGCTCCGGTTCTGGCTCTAGAACCGTAATCCTTCAGTTACGGGGGGGGCCGAAAAGTACTTACGTTCCAGTGCCCGATATAGTATACCTGTCACATGGACGAAACTATCAGGTATCGGGGCAGAATGTTTGCTGCACCTGAAATTAATCGCGTCAGAGAAGTCATAGACTCAAATCCGGGAAAGGGCCGGCGCTTCATATCCCAGGAACTATGCAGACAATGGGGATGGATCCAGCCCAACGGTTTGCTGAAAGACATGGTTTGCCGCGGGCTCTTAAAACTGTTGGAAACAGAAGGCCTGGTCGTTCTCCCGCCTCGAAAGCAGAACCAGCCCAATCCCTTCCTGAATCGAAAAAAGCCGGACCTCATCGAAGTTGATCAGAGCGGGAAGTCTCATGGGTCAAGCATGCGGATGAGACAGGCTGGCGCAAGGACGGGAATAACGGTTATGCGTGGTTGTTCGCCACGGACAAAATCAGCATCTTCCTGTTTGGGAGGACGAGGGCGGCAAGCGTGGCCAGGGAGATATGAGGACCCGCTCCCCGGATACCTCGTGGTAGACCGGTACTCCGGATATAACCGGGCTCTGTGCATCCTCCAATATTGCTACGCACAGTCTCCCTGATTCTCCCGGATTTGTACAGCCTGCTACCTTACAATTTTAGGACCGTTTCTTGCCAACTATCGGGATTTGCCCGCATAGGCGTGGTTTGCTCTCATGATGACGTAAGTCTTGAGGTCTCCCCGTAATTCACTCAAACCCGCTGTTACATATCGATCTGCCCCCGCTGCGTCAACAGACCCGTTGCCGCATCCAGGTCGCGGTGCGCGCCGAGCAGTACCAGAATGTCATCGGGCTGAAGCAGGTAATCCGGGCCGGGATTGGTTGTTGCCTCGCCGTTTCTGACCACGGCAATGACCGTGGCGCCGGTGGCGCGCCGGATATCCAGTTCCTTGAGCGTTTTGCCGTTGGCCGGGGAGCCGGGCTGGAGCTGGATGTTGTCCACGGTGGCGCCGACAAAGAGCGAGGCGATGCGGCCGAGGTTCTCATGGTCCAGCGAGATGCCGCGCAGCATCTTGTAGCCCTCGAAGCGCACCAGCTGGATCTGGTTCGCGATGATGTTGCCGGGAATATGGTACTGATGGAGGACGCGCGAGAAGATCTCGATGGACGTCTCGAACTCCTCGGGGATTACCTGGTCAGCGCCGAGCTTGTACAGCTCGTCCACATCGGCGGCATAACGCGTGCGGATCAGGATGAAGATCGACGGGTTCAACTGGCGCACCGCGCGCACGGCGACGCGGGTCGCGGTAAAATCGGAGATGGCAAAGACCATGACCTTGGCACACTCCACTCCGGCGCGCACGAGCACGTCCTTTCGGGTGATGTCCCCGTAGATAATGGGTTCGCCCTTGTCCCGCGCGCGGCGGATGGTGTCCGCGTTGACCTCCAGGACCACGTAGGGGATGTGCGTCGCTTTCAATGTTTTGGCCAGGTTCATTCCGTTCAGGCCGTAGCCGGCAATGACCGTGTGCCCCTTGAGTGTGCAGACGTCGTTTTTGCCGGCGGCCGCAGGCGTCAGTTCCGGGATCCGTGAGGTGAACCAGGGGCCGAGCTGCATCAGAAACGGCGTGGCGATCATGGTCAGGATCGACGTACTGATGAACATCTGGAACACGTCCTGGCCCATGAGACCGCGATCGAGCCCCTGCTGCGCCAGCAGGAACGAGAATTCGCCGATCTGCGCCAGTCCCAGCCCTGCCAGCAGCGCGCTTCGGATGGGGTAGCGCAGCGCCCAGGCCGTGGCGACGACCAGACCCGACTTTACGAGCATAAGCAGCATGGTCAGCATGATGATCATGGGCCAGTGCGCAAGGAAGTGGCCGGTATGGAGCAGCATGCCGATGGAGATAAAGAAGATGCTCGCAAAGTAATCGCGAAAAGGCCTGATCTCGGACACGATGTGGTGGCTGTATTCCGATTCCGAGATGATGAGGCCGGCAAGGAACGCGCCGAGCGCCAGGGACAGGCCGAGGCTGTAGGTGACCCAGGCGGTGCCCAGGCAGATGAGCACGATAAGCAGGAAAAATATCTCCCGGTTCTTCAGGCGGATCACCTGGTGCAGGAGAAAGGGGACGACCTGGCGCGCCGCGACGAAAACGGCGATCAGGCCGACCACTGCCTTGCTCAGGGAGATGACGATCGAAAGAGGCGAGACTGCCCCGACCGTGCCGGCCTCTCCCAGGATCGGCAGCAGCAGCATCATGGGAACCACGGCGATGTCCTGGAACAGCAGGATGCCCGTGGAAAGTCTGCCGTGGGTGGTGTCGAGCTCAGCGCGGTCCGAGTAGACCTTGAGCACGATGGCCGTGCTGCTGAGTGAGGCAAGGAACCCAAAGAAAACGGCCTGGGGGGGCGGGAAACCGAGCGTGAGCGCGATGCTCATGATCACGATGATGGTCAGGACCACCTGGGAGCCGCCGCCGATAAGGAGCCGGCGTCCTGACCGTGCGATGTCCGCGATGGAGAATTCCATGCCCACGGTGAACAGCAGCAGGACCACGCCGACCTCGGCCAACCGCTCGATTACCTGGGTCTCGGTGATGATCGCCGTGCCGAATGGGCCGATGAGCACGCCCGTAATCAGGAACCCTACCAGCGCCGGCAGCTTCGCCCGATGGAAAAGGTAGGTGATGGGAAGGGAGGCCGCGAGGATGATAATGAGTTCGCGGAGTATGGTGATTTCCTGTTCTTGCATGAATTATAATAGCATAGTTTGACAAATTATCACAACGGGGAAAACAACAACCGGCGCCAGGGGCGGAAAAGGACTAGAGACGCGGGCGTCTATGGCCTCGACGCTTACCGCGGTGTTTTGGCGGTAGCGCTTTTTTGCGTGATTTTCAGGTCTTTGATCAACCCGTCGGAGATGGAATAGATCCAGCCGTGAACATAGAGTTTTCTTTTCTGTTGCCAGGTTTTTTGCACGATCGTGTTGTGGGAGAGATTCTCGACCTGCTTGATGACGTTCAGTTCGCACATTGTATTGTGCGTGATCTTTCCGTCCATAGGGATCGAAACTTTTACATTCTCCAGCCAATGCGCCAGGAGGCCCGGCGTCTTGTTTTGCATGACGGCAGTGATGCCTCCGCATCCGTAATGGCCGCATACGATGATGTGCTTTACGCGCAGTATCTCAATTGCGTATTGCAGAACGCACATCAAATTCATATCGGTGTTAATGACCTGATTGGAGATATTCCGGTGAACGAATACCTCTCCGGGCAGCAAGCCTGTTATCTGGTTTGCAGGGACCCGGCTGTCAGAGCACCCGATCCATAAGTATTTCGGGTTTTGCTTTGAAAGTTTTTTGAAGAAACCGGGGGTCTCTTCCTCAACCTGCCTGGCCCAATCCCGGTTATTTTTAAAAAGCGTACTGATGTCTTTCATTGTTCTCCTGGGGATGCAGTTTCTTTTTAGCTTCGTCCTTACCATTGGGCGCATAACAGGCGTCACCGCAGGGCCCTTTATCGCCAATATGGCCTGGTTGCCATTGTATCTCGCCGAGCGGCGTTTTGGCGCTTAAGCGTTTGCCGCGGACACAGCAGCGGGATTGTCTTTTGCCGCCATTGGTATTCATCGTGTTCCGCTTTTCGTGCGAGCAAAGACTGCGGGGCAGGCTGCCGGTCTTACCCCCTCAACACCCTCTTGTCGCCGATCCGCTGCGTCAGTTTCTGCGAATCGAAATATTCCATGATGGGCACCGCGAACTTGCGCGAGGTTTTGGCGATATCGCGGAACTCCGCCATGGTGATCTCTTTTTTTTCTTCAAGATACTTCCTGAGCTCGGCCTTGATCGTTTCGACGATATCGCGGTCGAGGTGAAGCGAGTCATTGATCCTGACGGTCCTGCCTTCGTCGGCAAGGAGCTTGAGCAGGTCTTTCGCGTCCTTCTCGCTGATGTTGAACAGGGCGGGGAGCTCTTCCCGCACCGGAGGCTGGGTGCCGCCTTTCTTGATGGCGTCCACGATCCTGTTTTTGACCTCGTCGCTCATCTTGCCGCTGGCGGCTTTGAAGCCCGGCAACCTCAGCTTCGATGCGTCGGTCTCGATCATTTTTTTCTTCACGAGCCCGTCAATGGCCAGGGCCAGCACTTTAGGGCTGATCCGCATGCGGAGCATTCCCTTGAGTTCTTCCTTGTCCGGGCCGGGCTTGAGCGGATTATCCTTGTGGAACCGGGCCACGAGGTCGACGATCTTCTGCTCCAGCGTGCCGAGATGGGAGGTATGGACGTAGAGGGTGTCGACGCGCAGCACGGTCCTCTTCCGGGAAAGGGACTCCAGCGCTGATGCGATATCGGGCTTGTCCGCGGCAACGGCGCCGATGAGCTCGGCTTCTTCCATGCCCGCAAGGCCTCTGCCGGAAATAACCAGTGAAATTCGTTCGTCGAGCGCGCCTTTTTCAAGGACCGTGAGGTTTTTGAGCGAGCCCTCCATGGTCTTTTGCTTGTGCCTGCGGGGATGCGGGTTGAGGACCACGCCGCCGCCCAGGGTCTCCATGGGCGAATAAAAGCGCAGGATGAACCGGTCGCCCTGTTGCGCGATCACGGGTTGTTCGAACCGGAGCTGGACATAGGCCTCATCGCCCGGCGCAAGCGTGTTCTGTCCGAGGATGGAAATCCTGCCGATGGCCTCCTGGGTGGTATTGTAAAAACGGATGCGGGAACCGGTCTTGAGCCCCCGAGGCGCCTGTTTGAGCAGGTCGAGCTTCGCGTCGAGCGTTCTGGTCGGCGTGAAATACCCGGCGTTTACGATCGTGTCCCCGCGCGAGAGCTGGTCCTTCTCGACTCCCTGAAGATTGATCGCGGTGCGCTGGCCGGCGATGGAACGCTGTGCGGCCTGATTATGGGACTGGATGCCGCGGACCCTGGTGCGTATCCCCTTGGGCAGGAGCTCCACTTCCTGGTCCGTGCTGATCGTGCCCGAGAGCAGGGTGCCCGTAATGACCGTGCCGAAGCCTTTCATGGTAAAGACGCGGTCGATGGGCAGGCGCAGGATGCCGTTCGATGATTTGGGAGATACCTCGTTCGAAAGCTTTGCCAGCTCCTGCACGAGCAGGGGCAGGTTCTCGCCGGTCTTGGACGAGACCGGGACCAAGGGCGACCGTTCGAGGAAGGTGCCCTTGACAAAGGAGCGGACATCGTCCTGCACCAGCGCGAGCCAGTCCTTGTCCACCATGTCCATCTTGGTCAGTACGATCAGGCCTTTTTTGACCCGCAGGAGATCGCATATGGCAAGGTGCTCGCGCGTCTGGGGCATGATGCCTTCATCGGCGGCGATCACGAGCATGACGATATCCATGCCGCCGACGCCGGCAAGCATGTTCTTGATAAGCCCTTCGTGGCCCGGTACGTCCACGATGCCGAGGCGGTTGCCGCCGGGG
>JANPMZ010000316.1:0-2122 GCA_031427195.1 Nitrospirota bacterium | reverse complement strand
GGGAAAGAGCCGGCGCTTCATATCCCAGGAACTATGCAGACAGTGGGGATGGACCCAGCCCAACGGTTTGCTGAAAGACATGGTTTGCCGCGGGCTCTTAAAACAGTTGGAAACAGAAGGCCTGGTCGTTCTCCCGCCTCGAAAGCAAAACCCGCCCAATCCCTTTCTGAATCGAAAAAAGCCGGACCTTATCGAAGTTGATCGGAGCGGGAAGTCTCATGGGGATATTCCATCGCCTTGCGGGCTTTTTCAAGCAGGTCCCGGAAAAGCTGACCCTGGAGTATCGTGCTTCATGGGTACGGCATGCGGACGAGACGGGCTGGCGCAAGGACGGGAATAACGGTTATGGGTGGTTGTTCGCCACGGACAAAATCAGCATCTTCCTGCCGTAACTGAAGGCTAACAGCAGGTCTGCATTAGTCCTGTAACGGAGTGAATCCGCTGCTGTCGATCGTGATAAGAAACACCTTTTTCTGCGCTTCGCCGGTCCCGTTGAACGTGGTCGTTCCGGAGATGCCGGGGTAGGCGCTCATCGCTGCTAGGCCATCCCTGATGGCAATCGGCGTGTCCTTTTGTTCCTTGATCAACGAGAGGACCATCATCGCGGCATCATAGGCCTGGGCTGAAAGGATATCCGGGTCTTCCTGGTAAGCAGAGCGGTAGGCTTCCACGAATTCCTTAACTGCGGGGGCGGCGTTCTCCGGCATGAACCCGTCGGTAAAGACCGCACCTTCCGCATGGCGACCGGCGCGTTCGAGCAGGTCCGGCGTATGCCAGTTGTTGGATCCGATCAGCTTCATGCCCGTGATGTTGTAGAACGCAAGCTGGGGGATCAGGAGGCCCACCCGGTCGGCTGTGCCGGGAAGGTAAAGGGAATCGAAGCTGGGCGTATAGTCCTTGAAAAGTTTTTTCCGTTCGGCATCGTCCTCCGGGATCGGGACCCTGCGGGAGCGCAGGTCGATCTCCATGACGCGCTTGATATAGGGGCCGAAATCGTTGGTCTCCGTGGGATAGGGGATGGTCGCGAGCACGTCCGCCTTGTTCCCCAGTTCACGGGCAAAGAGGCGAGACAGGTCCCTGCCATAGGGATCGTCGGGGAACATGATCACGATCTTTTTGAGCTTCTGGCCGAGGGCGTACTGTGCGGCTGCCCGCGCCTGGCTCGCGTTGGTGAGCGCATTTCTGAAGATCCAGGGGCTGAGTTCACCCAGACCGGCGCCCGAGGCTGCAGGCGTGATGACCGGGATCTTTAGCTGCGTGATGATCGGCGCAAGCGCCTCCACTTCACGTGTCAGGAGCGGTCCGATGGCCGCCGCTATGCCTTTGGTTGCGAGTTCGGAAAGTGCGGCAGCCGCCTTATCGGGTGATCCTTCGGTGTCCCTGATAAGGAGCTCTACGCGGCTATCGGTGTTCTTGAGATTGTACCAGTGCACGGCAAGCTGGATGCCCCTGAGCACGCGGTCACCATAGAAAGCGGCCGGTCCGGTTTGGGGAATGAGCGCGCCCAGGGAGTAGCGCGGTGACGAGAGCCGTGCCGTAGCATCGATTTCGAGCATCTCCGCCCGGATTTTTTCCGGGTGTGTCGGGAATTTTGCAAGGAAGTCCCTGGCAAGCTTGATGGTATCACGGTACTTTTTCTGCTCGAGCATGAGGCTTGCAAGGCGCAGCAGGGCGAGGTCGGCGGGATAGACAGATCCTTCCGACAAGGCCGTGAGGTCGCCTTCCGTAAGGTTTTTGGCCATCATTTCGCGCACCCGCTCCCGGTATCCGGCCTTTTGGTTTACGTTCGGCGCAGATTCGGCAAGGTAGACGAATTCCTTCACCGCGGGCAGGTAGGCTTCCTTCGCCACATACGCTGCTGCCAGGACCTCGGCGGTCCGCACCAGCCTGGCCGGGTCAGTGACCCGGGTCCGGTCCTGAAGGTTCGCTATGGCGAGGTCGTACTCCCTGAGCTCAAAGTAGCAGAGGCCGAGCTTGTATTTGGCGTCGGTGTTGAATAGCGAAGCAGGGTGCTTTTCGAGGTCATCCTTGAAGTTGCTGAGAGCCTGCGGGTAATCCCGCAGCGCAAAGTGTACCTCGCCCAGGAGGAACCTCGCCCGGTCCTGATATCTGCTTTTCGGGT
>JANPMZ010000315.1:0-2079 GCA_031427195.1 Nitrospirota bacterium | reverse complement strand
CCGCGCAGCCCTCGCTTCGACGACATCTACCGCTCCACCACCGGCGGGCTTGAACAGGCCCGCCATGTTTTTTTACGCGGTTGCGGCTTGCCCGGCGCCTGGGCAGGCCAGCCGCAATGGCGCATCCTGGAAACCGGTTTTGGCCTGGGCCTGAACTTCCTGGCCGCCTGGCGCGCCTGGAAGGACGACCCGCAGCGGCCGCGCCTGCTGCACTTCGTATCGGCCGAGGCCTGGCCGGTGGCGGCCCCCGACCTGCTTCGCAGCGCCGCGCCCTACCCTGAACTCGTGCCACTTGCCGAGGCACTGGCCGAGCAATGGTTCGGCCTGCTTGCGGGCATGCATCGCATGGTCTTCGAGGAAGGACAGGTCCTGCTCACGTTGTTCGTGGGCGATGTGAAGGACGCCCTGCGCCAGCAGCCCTTCAATGCCGACTCGATCTTCCTCGATGGCTTCGATCCGCGGCGCAACGCGGCGATGTGGGACCTCCATACGCTCAAGGCCGTGGCGCGGCACTGCCGGCGTGGCACCAGGGCGGCCACCTGGACCGTGGTCGGCGAGGTGCGCCGCGACCTGACCCAGTGCGGCTTCGTGGTCGAGAAGGACGACGGCCTTGCGCCCAAGCGGCACTGCCTGAAAGCCGTGTTTGCACCGGCGTGGGAGCCCAAGGGGCAGAGGCCGGACCTCATGGCCGTGCCAGGGCATTGCGTCGTGGTGGGTTCGGGCCTTGCCGGGGCTTCGGTCGCAGCGAGCCTGGCGCGGCGTGGTTGGCGAGTCACCGTGCTGGACGCGGCCGATGCCCCTGCCGCCGGTGCTTCCAGCTTGCCGGCCGGCCTGCTGGCGCCGCATTTCTCGGTTGACGACAACCTGCTGTCGCGGCTGAGCCGCAGCGGCGTGCGCGCCACTTTGCAGCAGGCACGGACACTGCTGCGGCAAGGCCAGGATTGGCAAGCCAGTGGCGTGTTGGAGCACCGGATTCACGATCTGCCCGGCGCTGTGCGCGGCTTGGTCACGAGCACGCCGGAAGCGGCCCATGACTGGGGCCGTAGCGCCGATACGGAACACAAAGCAGCTGCTCTTCTCGACCCTGGCGCGGTGGCCTGCTGGCACCAGCAAGCGGCCTGGATCAAGCCGGCCGCGCTGGTCGGGGCCTGGCTGGCCCAACCCGGCATTACCTGGCGCGGCATGGCCCAAGTGGACCGTCTCATTCGCTCTGACGACGGCTGGCGGCTTATCGATGCGCAGGGCCGCGAGTTGGAACGAGGTGACCTGGTGGTGATCGCTGCCGGGCCTGCGAGTGCGGATCTGCTGGAAGGCCGGCTGGCATTGCAGCCGGTGCGCGGCCAGGTTTCCTGGGGAATTCAAGATGCGCAACAAAGGCTGCCGCCGTTTCCGGTCAACGGCAATGGCCACTTCATTCCCAATGTTCCCATCGGCAACGGCGCGGCCTGGTTCTGCGGCTCAACCTATGGTCGGGGTGAAACCGATCTGGCGCCGCGCAAGGCCGACCACCAGGAAAACCTGACGAGGCTGGGCTCGCTCTTGCCCGCCGTGGAGCAGCAACTCGTCGCGGCGTTTTCCAGCCGTGCTGTCAGGGCGTGGACCGGTGTGCGCTGCGCCTCGGCCGACCGCCGACCCTTGCTCGGCGAACTCGAGCCCGGCTTGTGGGTGAGCACGGCCATGGGTTCACGGGGCATGACCTTCGCAGTGCTCTGCGCGGAGTTGCTGGCGGCGCGAGTGCACGGCGAACCGCTGCCGCTGGAGCGGCGCCTGGCCACGGCGCTGGACGCGAGGCGACGGCAGCACTGACGCGCCCGCCGGCGCGCCATTTCCCGCACGTGGGAAATCACCGGCCGAGCTTCGGTCAGTTCCTTTGAGGAAGGCCCAGCCGTTCACGTCGGGCAAGGGGCTTTATCCGGAACGCGCCCCAAGCCGCCCGCCCAGCCGCGCCGATGCTTGCGCATAAGCTTATCCGCATAAAGCCCGAACAAAAAAATAGTTTGCTCACATAAGGCGCTCTTCTAAAGTCGCGCCCATGCACGATTTCGCGTTTGTCTTTGCCGGATTCTTTGTCGGCCTGGT
>JANPMZ010000314.1:0-7885 GCA_031427195.1 Nitrospirota bacterium | reverse complement strand
CACGACCAGGTTCTTCTTCAAATGCCCTGCCTGGTTCATGCCTTCGAAGGCGAGGCCTGCGGAAATGGAACCGTCGCCGATCACGGCGATGACGCGGAAAGCTTCTCCCTTGATATCCCGTGCCGCCACTATGCCGAGTGCTGCTGAGATGGACGTGCTCGCGTGGCCCACATCAAAGTGGTCGCAGGGGCTTTCTTCGCGCTTGGGAAAACCGCTCATTCCCCCATGCTGCCGCAGCGTCGAAAACTGGGCGCGCCGTCCCGTCAGGATCTTGTGCGCATAAGCCTGATGGCCCACGTCCCAGACGATGCGGTCCCTGGGCGTATCAAAGGCATAGTGCAGGGCGATGGTCAGATCCACCACGCCGAGGCTCGAAGCCAGGTGGCCGCCGGTCCGGGACACAACGTTGATGATCTCCTGCCGCACCTCGCTCGCGAGCGCCGGCAGTTCCTCCAGCGAAAGCGTTCTCAGGTCTTGTGAGCTGTTAACGGTGTCGAGAATCATGGTTTACCTCGTAGGGGCAGGGTGCGGGGTCTAGGGGTCAGGGTTTAGAATTTTCCGAACCCCGAACCCTGTACCCAGTTTCAATTTATTCTGTTCACAATATACTTCGCCAGTTCCCTGAGCGGATCGGCTGCGCGTCCGAAACCTTGCAGTGACGCAACGGCCTTGTCCGCAACCTCCACGGCCCTGCGACGCGATTCTTCAAGTCCATAGAAGCCCGGGAAGGTCTTTTTGTCTTTTTTGAGATCGCTGCCCACGTCCTTGCCAAGCTCTTCCCGGGTGCCCGTAAGGTCCAGAATATCGTCCGCGATCTGGAACGCGAGGCCCACCAGCTCACCGTAACGGGAGAGCGCCGTGAACTGGCGTTTCCCGGCCCTGGCATAGAGTGCGCCGATACGCACGGACGACCGGATCAGTGCGCCGGTCTTGTGCGTATGAATGTATTCAAGCGTGGGAAAATCCACTTCTTTGCCTTCGGACTGGATGTCAACCACCTGGCCGCCCACCATGCCGAAGACTCCCGACGCGGTCGAGAGCTCCCGGATGATCGCAAGCACTCTGCCTGCAGACGCTGCTTTCAAGCGCCGGGGGTCGGACAGGACCTCGAAGGCCATGTTCAGAAGTCCGTCGCCTGCAAGAATGGCAATGGCCTCTCCGTACACCTTGTGGCAGGTAGGCCTGCCGCGGCGGAGCTCGTCGTCATCCATGGCAGGAAGGTCGTCATGGATCAGGGAATAGGTGTGGATCAGTTCGAGCGAGCCGGCAAGGGGAAGCAGGCCGACGATCGGCGCGCCCAGCGCTTCGGCGGAAGCAATGGCCAGTATGGGCCGCACCCGCTTGCCGCCGGCAAAGAGGCTGTAGCGCATGGCTTCATGCACTATGGGCGGAAACGTCTTCGCAGGCGGCACCAGTTTTTCGAGCGATCGGTCGACCACGACCTTTTTTTTCTGAAGATAAGCTTTTATATCCATGACCGCGATGGTGTTACTCCTGTTCCTCGTCAAAAGGCTGCGCAACCACGTTCCCCGCCTCATCCTTAAGCAGGATCTCTACGCGGCGTTCAGCATCCTCCAGCCGGCGGTTGCAGATGCGGGAAAGCTTGATACCCTCCTCGAAGAGCTTGAGCGACTGCTCCAGAGGAAGGTCTCCCTGCTCAAGTTCCTTCACAATCTCTTCGAGACGCGCCAGAGCTGCTTCAAACTTCTTTTCCGCCATGGGGGATTTTTCTCCGTACTGAGACTGAGCAACAGTTTTCATTATATACGGACAACCACGGAAAAATCAAGATAAAATGCGACATTCTGTGCAAAAAATCGGTTTTTCACCCAGGATTTTCATTGCATCAGGAGATCAAAAGAAGGTCCAGACAGGCTCAGAGCAGAGACTGGGGCGCTACGCCAGATATTTCTTCAGATCGATGCGGGAAACGTAGGGATCGATGGTACCGGCGATGGAGCGCTTGAATTTTCCACCGACGGTCACCAGAAGGCTGACCTCGGCGCTCTCTTTTTCTGAACCATCGAATTTGGTCAAGAGCAGCACCCGGGGTCGCATCAGGTCCCGGGTCTGATGCATGACCAGCCCCACTTCCCCGGTGTCGAGTTTGAGGACCGTACCGACGGGAAAGATGCCCATCATGTTGACAAAAGCCTTTACCAGGACCGGATCGAACGACTTGCCGCGCTGCTTCAGCAGGATCCGGATGGCTTTATCGGGCGGCGTCTGGATGCTGTAATATATCCGAGCGGCGGTGATGGCATCATAG
Source organism: Nitrospirota bacterium (assembly GCA_031427195.1). Lineage (GTDB taxonomy): Bacteria > Nitrospirota > UBA9217 > UBA9217 > UBA9217 > GWC2-56-14. The sequence goes on along the minus strand of JANPMZ010000314.1, from coordinate 5,616 downwards.
GCGTCGGCAAGAGAAATGATCTGCGAGAACAGGTGCTGCCGGACCCCGATGACGGGATACCCCCGCTCTCCATGCTGATGATGCTCGAACGCCGTCACCATGGCCATCTTGGTCACTCCCGTGGTGCCGGCCAGGACCAGTGCCCCTTCGACGGGATGCCGCTTAAGCACCTCCCACTCCGCGTCGGTAAGCTTGCCCGGCTTATTGATGATCTCATGGGGGACGCTCGCCTTGCCCATATCGTGCATCAGCCCGGCCACACCCAGGGCCGCGACCTGGGGTTTTTCGAAGTGAAGGAACGTGCCGAGCGCGGAAGCAAGGAGCGAGGTGTTCACCGAATGGGCGAAGGTGTACTCATCATACATCTTGAGATTGGTCAGGCCGATGCAGGTGTCCCGGTTCTCCAAAATGTTGTCGACCATGGCCTGAACGGTCGTGTTCATTTTGCGCATGTTTATCTTCTTGTCAAGATGCTGGGCTTCGACCATCTCCTTCATGGTCTCTATAGCGTCCATAAAGACCGCTACGGCCTTCTTCTTCCCTTCTTTGATCACGCTCCCGATCTTTTTATCCACGACCAGAATGCGGTGCAGAACGATATGGGTGATCTGCGCCTTCGGCATGAACTCGTCAACACCGCCTTCCGCGTTGAAGGCCGCAGCGTCCTTATTCATCAGATCGGCAAAGGCCGTGATCTCTTCCGTCCTCAGGCCCGGTTTAAAGACGATCCCTCCGATGTCGCGGCCCGAGAACAACTCCATAAGCACCGCAAGACTCTGGTCGATGGGGACCGAATCCTTTTCATAGAACAGTTCTCCACCCACGAGATAGAACGGGACCTCTTTCCGGTCCACCAGCAGTTCGTTGATCTTGAGCAGAAACTTGTCTGCGGAAGCGAGCACAAAGGGGTGCGACACCGGGTAGAGGGTCGAGTTCTTGAGCACGGCAGCGAGCAGCTGGAATGCTGATTTGACGGAACTCATCAGCTGCTGCCTGGCAAAAAAGGAATGTCTCGATTCGCCCTGGCTATCCTTTTGCTCTTCCGGCATCGGCCCGTCTCCTTTTGATCGCTTCAATGGCAGCAAGCGCCGCGGCCTTGAGCTCTTTCTGGCGCTTCCGCGGTTTCCACCAGCGGATACTTGTGTAGCGGGCCAGAAATTCCATCGACTCACTGCCCCCGATCTTGCCCAGCACCGTGATCGCTTCGAGCGTGTGCTCCTGCTCCCGCTGCTTGAGCTGGCGTAGCTCCGCAAAGTCCATCACGTAGCGCGCCTCCGTGTCTCCCAGCCCCTGGAGCTCGCCGATGGCCCGAAGCGCCGTGACCTGAAGACCCTGATCCTTGTCCTTGAGATACCGCGCCAGGATGCCGGCCGCCTTTCGCCCACCGATGTTGATAAGCGCCAGGATGACTTCTTCACGGATCCGCACATCCTTATGGTCCGCCACTTTGTGCAGGAACGTAATAGCCTGCTCCGTCCCGGTATCGCCCAGGATACGCACCGCGTTCCGCACCACATACCAGCGCCGGTCGGACAACAGCTCGCCGACCAGTGCTACCTGATTCTTGCCCAGGTCCTTCAGAATATTGAGCAGGAACAGCCGCGCATCCCGGTCCCCCTCATCGGCCAGAAGGTCCAAGAGCAGCGACGTTCCTGCCCGGTCAAGGGCCTTCAGATAGGCATAGGCGTCGTTATACTCCGCCGATTCCAGCGGGTGCGTCCTCATCTCAGTGATCATATCGTTTGCAGCGGATTTGGGAATGATCTTTTTGAGAGCCTCGGTCATGCGCGGTTTGAAGACAGGGTCAACTGTGGAATGGAATGCCCTGATAATGACCGCGGCAAGGCCATAAGCCTTTTTCTTTTGGAGATAGCCGAGCAGCTCTTCCAGTTGGCGAACAACGCCTGAAAAAAGTTTGATCTCTTTCTGCTCCGACGCGGACCCGTGGGGGAGGGTAACCAGCGGGATAAGGGAGACGAGCGTACGCACCGCCGCTTGAATGATGTCCGACTCCATGCCTACCCCGCTCATCGCCTTGAGCGCCTCCATCTCCTCCTGCGTATAGGCCGCCAGGTCCGGCGCTATCGTCTCGGTGATATCCGCGGGGATCGGCGTCACCACGAAGGCCGCGGGATCGGGCGCCGCGGCGAGCTGTGCGGTTTTTTTTCCTGTTGTTTTTTTCAGCAGCGTCGCCACGTGCTGCACGTTCCAGGCATTGGAAAAACGACCAGCCTGGACTTCCTGCAGCTCATTGGGGACCTGCTCTTCACCATCGGCGACATGATCGCTCGCGAGCTCGGCGTCAAGTTCTGCATACAGTTTACCGGCGACAAAACCCTCCCGAACATGCGGTTCCAGGGATAGGACCGACTGTGCCAGGCCTTCGAATAGCGTATCGCTCTGATCGGGATGTTCCTGCCTGATCTTTTGTCCCGCCTCCTGATAGAGCGAATACAGCCGATCCTCCACACTTTCGTCCTCACCGCGCGTCTGCCTGGCAAGCTCGAGCATGCTGGCGCCGAATCCTTCCGGGTCGGCCATCAGATTCCCCAGGACCAGCGTGCGGCCGGTGAAGAGGGAGGCGTTCTTCTTCCGTGACGTTCCATTGGCATCGACGGCTGATTCGGCAGGCAGCTTGCTGTCCCATCCCTGTTCCGCCTTGGTCGTAATGACCTCGTCAAGCCCTGATTCAACGACCTTGATATGCGTTGCGCCGTACTCCCAGAGGATCGACGAGATCCCGCTCTTCATGGCCATTTCTTCCGATGAGAGTGCCAGCGCCTTCAGGAGGATCATCAGCTCTTCTTCGACGAGCCCCTCGCTGAAGACGAGTTCCCTGACCTCCTTCGCGAACAAGTCCTGCGCAATGGTCTTGTTGAGTGCTGCGTCCTTTCCGAAGGGCGTGGCGAGATAGGTAAAAAAGGTTTTGTGGACGCCCACAGAATATTCAGGAGCGGTCTCAAAAAAACGGGTCAGGTGTTCATAGGACTTTGCTACGGATTGAGAATAGATGGGATTGTTGGGAGGATAGAGCTTTACCGCCCTGATCGCGGTGATCAGGCTTCGCATGACATCCTGGACCTCAGGCGAAAGCGCTTCTTGTTGACCTGCTTCTTTTACCATGTTTTAGAGTACCACAAGAAGGGAGAAGTGTCAAAAAAGGAAATTCATCGGCGAGCGTTATAAATCATTCAGAATCAACGCGCTGTCATCGGCATCAGGACGCAAGTTCAGCGAATCTGATTCTCCATACGTCGTTAACTGTCTGGCAAAGCGAGTTCAGGTCAATGACATCCCGCAGTCACGACTTTTCGGGACGACAGCGGGGTCGTTCAAAGGAATGGAGGCCGACGTGGTGATCCTCTGTGGGATCGACGGGAAGTTGCCTGGTTGCAGCCCCGCGAACCTCTATGTCGGCGCGACGCAGGCGAGTGTGATGTTGCAGGTGATAAAGCAGAAAGATGTTACAATATTGCCCGCATCCATCGCACCGTAATTCGAACGGAGAACAAACGCCCACCAAGATGTTCTCATTTCATATCATATCTCTCTAAACTTGCAATGGAGGGATACAGCCCGATAAATATGTTTCTTTTCAAACATAGTCGTCTCTTTGTAAAATTCAGCTACCCGCTTGCCTTTTAATATACCCTTTCTGATTACCGCGTAGTCTCCATGCCCAGTTTCATATTGCATAATAAATCGCGTTGCGTTGACCAGGCCAAGATTACTTACCAACGCCACCCAACCCGCATCTCTCAAAGCGTAGCCGCTCAAGGATTTCTGTTGTGTCATAAGCATTTTTAAACACCTCCTCAATCAAGAATCCAGGGGACTGCATACGGACAATGAAGCTGACTTTCGATCTTTACTGGCTTGTGAACGCTCATTCGTCTTTGCCCTCGCGGGATCTTTTTTCAGACTCGATAGCCTGTTTTTCCCGCGCAAGCTCGGCGCGCAACTCCTCTTCCGTCGGCAGATACAGCATATACCGTGAAGCAAATATCTGGCGGCTGTCCTCCAGCACCGAATACTTCGCGACCGTCTCGTTCTTTTCAGCGCAAAGGATGATGCCGATGGTCGGGTTATCTCCTTCCGCTCGCACATTCCCTTCATACCAGCGAACGTAAAAGTCCATCTGACCAATATCCTGGTGGGTCAGTTTGCCGGTCTTAAGATCGATCAGCACAAAGCACTTCAGAATGAAATTGTAAAATACCAGATCGATATAAAAATGGTCCCCATCCGCGGTGACTCTCTGCTGACGCCCTACGAAGGCAAAGCCTCGTCCCAGCTCCAGCAGGAAATCATGGAGTTTGTCGATCAGGCCGTGTTCAAGGTCCTTTTCAAGGTAGTCACGGTTTTCAGGGAGGTCAAGGAATTCGAGGATGAACGGGTCTTTTATGACATCCTGCGGCGTAGGCCCCGGTTCAAGGGTCTGTATTTCTTTTCGCACCAACTCCTTATTTTTACTGGCCAGTATCCGTTCGTAATAGAAGGAGTTTATTTGCCGGTCAAGCTGGCGGGTGCTCCATACGGAGGCGATGCATTCGTCCAGATAAAACTGCCGGACTTCAGCTCGGACCACCTTCAGAAGAAGACGGTAGTGGGTCCAGGTCAATTCTCGACGCAGTGCGTCGAGAATCGGGAACGCCAAATAAAACGAACGCATATGCCATAAATTGGATTGGTCAAACCCTTTGCCGAAATCCTTTTTCAGCCGTTTCGCAAACTCGGCGATCAACTGTTTTCCGTAGTCCGCCTTTGCCTTGTCGTTCTGTTCCTCTTCCACAACGATCCGGCCAATCTCCCAATATGACTGGACCATCGCGATGTTGACTGCGCGATATGCCTTCCCTCGGGCATCGGTAAGAACTTCACTGATGCGTTGATAGGCATGGTCGATGGTTTGTAGTGCGTTGGGTGCGGAGGAGTCACTCATCGCCGTCCACCTCACCGACATTTTTGCCCATCTGAGTGCCACTGCTTCGTGTTAATTGCGGCATATTGGTTCTCCTGAGAGGATATTAGCAAAAGACGCCGCGATATTCAATGCAATATTGAACGTATCCGTCAACTTCAAGCCGGACTGGTGAGTAGCCCTTGAGTTCCTCGGCAGCAAGGAGGACAAGGAGATTGCCCCGCTTCTACGCAGCGCCATCCAGGAACTGATTGGCAAGGGCAAGGTGGCGCCAGAGAATATTGTGGTCCTGTCACCCTACAAGTACACGAGTGAACATTTGATGATCAAAGACCTTGTGGAGAAGGAAGGGTTATTAGCCCCGCTGAATAAGGACTACAGCGGCGATAAGGTGCGGATCGGGTGTAGGCGGCGTTATTGCGAGAATGGAAGCAACAGTCGCCCTTAGACGGCGACCCTATCATCGAGCGCCTTCTGTACGAGTTGATTGAGGGATAGGCCCAGCTTGGCCGCCTTTGTAGCAGCTTTTATAGGTCATGGCGTCTTTCATGTACTCACCCCCGTCTCCTCTTATGCACCGGTAAGGTTTTCCCTTTCATAAGCCATTACTCGCTCACGTTCCTCTGCTACTGACAGCGACTCAAGGTACGTCTGCATCTCAGCCGCATCGGGAAAAACTGTCGGAAGCTGAGCGT
>JANPMZ010000313.1:0-5100 GCA_031427195.1 Nitrospirota bacterium | reverse complement strand
AACCGTCTGTCCTTGCCCAGGCCCCTCGGCGTGATCTTGACCCCCGGCGGCGACTGGCGGCGCTTGTACTCGCTGGAATCGACGAGCCGGATCACGCGTTCCACGGTCTTTTTATCAAAGCCCATCTGGAGCATTTCTCTGAAAGATTTGTCATCCTCAACATAGGCCTTCAGGATCGGGTCGAGCACCTCGTACTCAGGCAGGGAATCACTGTCCTTCTGGTTCGGACGGAGCTCGGCAGTGGGGGCTTTGACCAGCACACGTTTCGGGATGATCGTCTTTTTAGCAAGGCGGTTAATGCATTTGCAGACGTCATAGACCATGGTCTTGGGTACGTCCTTGATAACGGCAAAGCCGCCCGCCATGTCTCCGTACAGTGTGGCATAACCCGTGGACAGCTCGCTCTTGTTGCCGGTCGTGAGCACGAGCCAGCCGAACTTGTTCGAGAGCGCCATGAGCGTGTTGCCCCTGATGCGTGCCTGCAGGTTCTCTTCGGTCACGTCGGACTTTGTTTTAGAGAAGGTATGGCGGAGCGTATTGAGATAGGCGTCGAAGGTCTGTTGGATCGGGATATCCAGTATCCTGATGCCGAGGCGTTCCGCCAAGTCGCAGGCATCTATCCTGCTTTCGTTCGAACTATACTGGGACGGCATGAACACGCCGATAACGTTCTCTCTGCCTATGGCGGAAACGGCAACAGCCGCCACCAGCGATGAGTCAATGCCGCCGGAAAGGCCGATGACCGCTGACTTGAAGCCGTTCTTGTCCATGTAGTCCCGTGTGCCGAGCACCAGCGCCTGATACACTTCTTCACAGACCGGGAGCGGCGTGCTCTTTTTGCGTATTGGAAGAGTTTTCTTTTTATCGGCAGGTTTGTCGGAAATAACGACGTAATCGATGTTGTCCTGATACTGGATCAGGTCCTCGGGAAGCGACGGCTTTACGCCGGTCACGCGGATGTCCGCGGTCATCAGTTCTTCTTCGAACTGTTTGCCGATTGCGAGCAACCTGCCGTTCCGGTCAATGACCATGCTCTGTCCATCAAACACCAGTTCGTCCTGTCCTCCGACCATGTTGGTGTAGGTAACGACGACCCCGCTCTCTTGTGCCCGCTCCGAGATTACGGCCTGCCGTTCTTTTCCCTTGCCCTTATGGAAAGGAGAGGCATTGATGTTCACGATCACTTCAGCGCCCGCAAGCGCCTGAACAAAGGTCGGCCCTTCAGCGTACCAGATGTCCTCGCAGATATTCACGCCCATGGCAACGCCTTTGATCGTGATGACGTGGCAACGGTTGCCGGGTTTGAAGTAGCGGTATTCATCGAACACGCCGTAGTTCGGCAGGAGTATTTTTCGGTAGGTGTAGACATGCTTCCCGTTGTCCAGCACGGCGGCTGCGTTATACAGGTCTTTGTCCTTGCCGTCAACGAAACCGACGATGGCCGTGATCCCTTTTGTCGTCTGCGCGACCTCTTTGAGCGTGCGCAGATTGTCTTTGACGAACTGGGGCTTCAGCACCAGGTCCTCGGGTGGATAGCCGGTCACTGCCAGTTCGGGAAAGGCGACGATATCGGCGCCGAGCTTTTTCGCACGACCGATGTAGTCGATGATCTTGTCCCGGTTCCCCTTGAGGTCGCCCACAATAGGGTTGATCTGTGCCATTGATATGCGGATAGTTCTCATTAATCTCTCGCTAAGGTAAAGTTGTGATAACGGTAAAAAAATCAAAAGCGTCTCTCGCAAAGCGCGCAAAGGTCGCAAAGGGAAGCTCAAGAAGGGCGGACCTATAATCCGTTTGCGATCCGGAAGATGCCATCCTTGATCAAGTCTACATTAAAATTGACCAAAAGGCCCAGTTTCATATTTGCCAGCTTCAGATAGGTTAAGAGCTTCTTCTTATGGATCGGAAGGATGCTCTCAATGGATTTTAATTCTACAATGAGTTTATTCTCGACTAACACGTCTGCCCTGAAACCGATATCCATTTTGATATCTTCGTACATAACCGGTATTCCCGCCTGTCGTTCCACCGGGATCCCAAGCTTTTTAAGCTCGTATACGAGTGCTTCTTCGTAAACTGATTCCAGTAATCCCGGACCAAGGGTCTTATGGATCTTAAGACAAAAATCCACAACGATCTTCGCCAGCTCATTTTCTGTCATTGGCCTAGCTTTCCTTTGCGACCTTTGCGTGCTTTGCGAGACAATGCTTTGCTTTATTCTACGCCTTTGCGAGAAAACAGACCTTTAGCCTCTTCCATAACTTGTTTCAAAGGTATCAGTCTTTTCTCAGATAGTTTCCTGCAATCCTCATACTCCGGCGTAACGGTGAGTATCTCCTCGCCCCGCTTGCTCACTTTGACCCTGATCTTTCCGTAGGCCGTATCAACGAGCTGTATTTCACGGGTCAGCTTCTTCCTGCCCACTTCCTGTATCCTGACGCCGATGCTCGTGGTCTCGCGGAAGATCGTATCAAGGACGGCACCTTCATGCACCCCATCCGTCAGAACTGAAAGCAGGATCGCCGGTCTTCCTTTTTTCATGATGATCGGCGTGAGATAGGCGTCATGAGCTCCCTGCTGCATGAGTTTGTCGATCACGTGCTCATAGAGCTGCGGGTTCATGTCGTCGATGTTCGTCTCGATAATGATGGACCGGTCTTCGTCATAGGGGGAAGTTGGTTCGCCAATCATAAGCCGGAGCACATTCGGCTGGCCCGGGATTTCCTTGTTGCCAGCTCCATGTCCTATTTGTGATACGCTCATCTGCGGCATGGGGCCGAAGGAGGAGCTTAGAGTGCTAATGATGACCGCTCCGGTCGGCGTGGTGAGTTCAAAAGGCACCGATGATCCGTAGGAGGGGACGCCCTTGAGCAGCTCCGCCGTGGCCGGCGCAGGGACTGGCAGAAGGCCATGCGCTGTTTTGATCGATCCGGACCCGAGGTTGATAGATGAGCAGGCAATGGTTGTGACGCTGAGCAGCTCAAGTCCGATGATCGAGCCGACAATGTCAACGATGGCATCAACAGCTCCGACCTCGTGAAAGTGGACCTTGTCCGGCGTGGTTCCATGCACCTTTGCTTCTGCCTCGGCCAGGCGTTCGAAGATCAGAATGCTTTTCTGCTTGATCGACGAAGAAAGGGCCGATGCTTCAATGATCGTGCGGATATCCGACAAATGGCGGGCAGGCTGCTCTTTTTCCTCGAGACAGACATGGACCTTCGTTGCAGAGACGCCGGACCGAAGCACCTTCAATGCGGTGAGCTCGTAGCCAGGGAGGTTTAGTTTCTCAAGCTCCGAGCGCAGAACGTCGATGCCCACGCCCGCGTCCACCAGTGCGCCGAGGGTCATGTCGCCGGATATGCCGGAAAAGCAGTCGAAGTAGGCCAGGGTCATAATTATATGCTGTTTATTATCGAGACAGCAAGAGGCTGATTTTTTGTAAAACCCCTGAAATTGTTTTGACAGGCAAAGCGCATATAAACTCAGCGTTTCTTGTTCGCCAATCCAAACTATTCACTTGATCTGCCAAAATCGCCCCGGTCACGGATTGATCGGAAGGGATGACAACTTCAAAAGGATAGCCTTTAACTTGATTGGTGATGGGGCACAGAAGGGCCAATCCTACTTTATCGTTATAGGGCTGCGGCGAAAGAATCACTGCCGGACGGCGACCAGATTGTTCGTGACCTGTTTGAGGGTCCAGAGAAATCCAAACCACATCCCTACGTTTGGGTACATAGGGTTTTGGGTCTACCAGGCTTCTATCCCGACGGCAGAGCCGCTGTCAACCTCGTGATGAATATTATCCGCGGTTACTTGCGCCAAGAGTTTTTTAAGGGTCACACTGCGTTTTTCAATGGGTACAACAATAAGTTTCCCATTGGCCAGAGAGACATCAACGGATACATCATTCAGCAGACCTACTTCCGTCGCAAAAGACTTTGGAATTCGTAACGCAAGACTGTTGCCCCATTTCTGAACACGAGTTTTCATAATTTAGCTTCCTCAAATGTATCTACATTGAAGATACACCGTTCCGAGCATATTCGTCAAGACTTTTTTCAGTTTTCACGTTATTGAACAGGACCAAGACGGTCAAGAAGCCGTTTTATTTGACCCTAGGTCAATAGGGCAATTTTCAAGTCTGATAATTAATATGCCCAATATGCCCGTCTGGATGCCGCTAGTCAAGCGCCCCATGTTCTTTTGCAGTCTTGATCCAGTGTTCGGCCAGTTCGGTAGGATTCGCGCCCAGACCACGGCCAAGGTGCAGCGCCAGTCCCATCAATAATTCCGATGCTTTGCGGAAATCGGTGACCTTGTCCAGTGTGCCAAATGATTCTTGAGCTTTCAAGAGGAGTAGATCGTGATGCCGGCGAGAAAAAGCTATGGAATCATTTAAGCCATCCGTTAACTCAGGGAGCATCAGCAGGTCGATCCACTCGGGACCAAGCCGGTCCTGCAATTGTTCGGGCTCTTCTCTACCCATCTCTCGCCAGAGACGCAATGTCTGCCGGTCACCCGATTCGGCCAAACCACTTTCCAGCAGAAGGGCGAACGCGCTGTCAGCTAAATTTTGCATCAGTTCGAGATACTCATCCTGAGCAACTTCGAAGCGCTTCGTGGCCTGTCCTTCAATGTAGGCGGCGACACTCAATTGAGGTAAATCTAAAACTTCCGGACACCCTTCCATACAGGGTAAATCACTCCCTTGGTACAGGTAGTGCAGTTCCTCGCCCTGCCTTTGGCGGCCAAGAGGATATAACCGGCAGGCCAATGGGCGCCCCAAATGCACGCTGCATCCAAAATCAGGCACATACTGGCTGCACGCCGGCTGCTGTCTCCAGCCGGGTGCGCCATCAAAACGCAAATGGATGCCGCCAAAATCGCAGTAACGATCACGAAACGCCCTCGGGGTCAGTCCTTTTGCTTCAGCCAGACACGCCAGTTCCCACGGGTTCAGCCTGACAGTTTTGCCATGACAGCAGGTGCCTGAACGTGAACAGGTAAGTGGCAGATTATCAGTAAGGGCGAGTTTGGTCGTGACCGACATTGTGGGTTTTCCTTCTGTATTGCATTTGTTCAAATTCTCGCATAACG
>JANPMZ010000312.1:0-6329 GCA_031427195.1 Nitrospirota bacterium | reverse complement strand
AATAAGACCGTACTGCTTCGCGTCCTCGCCGGACATGAAAAAATCCCGGTCCGTATCCGCGTGAATCTTTTCGAGCGGCTGTCCGGTATGGTTCGCCATGATCTGGTTCAGGGTGTCCTTCATCTTCAGGATCTCCCGGGCTTGGATCTCAATGTCCGTCGCCTGCCCCTGGAACCCGCCGAGCGGCTGATGGATCATGATGCGGGCGTGGGGAAGGGAGAACCGCTTTCCTTTTGCTCCCGCACAGAGCAGCAGCGCACCCATGCTCGCGGCCTGGCCGATGCAGATGGTCGAGACCGGAGATTTGATATAATTCATGGTGTCGTAAATTGCAAGCCCCGAAGTCACGATCCCCCCGGGCGAATTGATATACAGGAAGATATCCTTGTCCGGGTCATCGGCTTCCAGGAACAACAGTTGGGCGATGATCGTGTTGGCAACGTTATCGTCAATGGCAGTACCCAGAAAGACGATCCGGTCCTTCAATAACCGGGAATAAATATCATAGGCGCGCTCGCCCCGGCTTGTTTGTTCAATTACCATCGGGATCAATGACATACGTGTACGTGCTCCTTCATGGCCCTGCGTCCGCTCAGTAAACCCGGTCCGCGCACCCAGGGTATTTCCTGCACCGCCTGATTTTCAGGCGATTAATTATAACTCTTCTTCGCCCGGGAAAGCAAGAGGCTCAGGGTCTTCTCCTGCACCAGCGAAGACCGCAGGTTGTCCAGTCCGCCGTCGACGGAATCGTAGTATTTCCTGATGGCTTCCACCGGCTGCTTTGATGAACGGGCCATTGACGCGATGGCCGCAGATACCTCAGCTTCGCTTACTTCGACCTTTTCCTTGTCAGCGATCGTGTCCAGGATCAGGACTCCCTTGATGCGCTGTTCGGACAGGGTCTTATGTTCCTCGATGAACTTGGCCGCATCAAAGGATTTCACATCCATTCCCTGCCGCGCCATGCGGGTTGCCTGCTTGCGCATCATGGACTGCAGTTCACGTTCCACCATGCCCGGGGGAACCTCGAACTGGTGGCTGTCGATGAGCTTCGAGAGCAGCTCTTCCCGCTGGGCCGAGGTCCGCTCATCGCGCTTTCTCAGTTCCAGGTCCTGCTTAATCCCCGCTTTGAGCTCGGCCAATGATTTGTCGCCGCCGATGTCCTTGGCAAATTCGTCGTTCAGTTCGGGCAGCACCTTTTTCTTGAGCTCTTTCAGGGTGACCGTGAAGGCCGCATCCTTGCCCGCCAGGGCCGCACTGCTGTAATCCTTCGGGAAGGTGACCTTGATCTTGCGCGTCTCGCCCTTGTTCATGCCCACCAGCTGTTCCTCGAAGCCCGGGATCAGCGAGTTCGAGCCGAGAGCAAGCATGTGGTCCGCTGCCTTGGCGCCCTCAAGGGATTTGCCGCTGTCGTCGAACCCTTCAAAGTCGATGACAGCTGTATCGGTCTTGTCGAGCGGCCTGCCCTCGACGACCTCGAGCTGCGCATACATTTCCCGTAAGCGGTCCAGTGTCTCATTGAGTTCGCCGTCCGTGACCTCCAGGCTCTGTTCCTTCACCTCGATGCCGTCGTACGTGCCGAGCTCGATGACCGGCCGTACCTCGACCGTCGCAATGAACGTGAGCGAAGTGCCTTTGGTCAACGGAGAGACGTCGCTGATCTGCGGCACATCCACGGGATTCAGGCTGTTTTGTTCCAGGGTCCGGATATAGTGCTCGCTCACGAGCCGGTTCAGCACTTCGGACCGCACCTCGTCGCCGTAGTGCTTCTCCACAATGGCCTTCGGCGCCTTGCCGGGCCGAAAACCGGGGATCTTTGCCGTTTTGGAGACTTCCGCGATAGCCCGGGCGAGTTCCTTATCAACGGTTTCCGGTGAAACTTCGATCGAGATCTTTTTCTTCAGGGTTCCTATATCTTCGACAACAGCTTTCATAGCTTGTCCACCTTTGCTTGAGCGTTCTTGAGAGTTGAATTCGTTGTGATCGTTCAGAATGTATGAGAGCGTGCGGAAACAGCGTTACCTACGGTTGCCGGGGGCTGAGACTTGATTCCGCACTGAGAACAACTGGTGCGAGAGGGGGGACTTGAACCCCCACGGTCGCCCACCAGATCCTAAGTCTGGCGCGTCTGCCAGTTCCGCCACTCTCGCTTCATAACAACGAGAGCAGTGCGCCATCAAGCAGATCAATAACTCGCTGCCTGCTGCTCACTGCTCCCGGTATGTTTTTATGGTGAGCCGTGAAGGAGTTGAACCTTCGACCCGCTGATTAAGAGTCAGCTGCTCTACCAACTGAGCTAACGGCCCATAAATTAACTTTTCTGGAACCCGATGCAAAACGGAGCTATTATACTAATCTTTGACCACGGATGCAACTAAAAACTTGATTCCGTCTGAAAATTTGGTGCGCCCGGCGGGAGTCGGACCCACGACCTTTGGCTTCGGAGGCCAACGCTCTATCCAGCTGAGCTACGGGCGCATACTATTTCGGATTGTAGATTTCGGATTGCGAATTATGCCTCGTTTCCAGCCGTTTAATCCGCAATCCGCCTGTCCTCGGCTCCCCACGGGGGAAATCCGCATTCCGCAATTCTTCCTGGTGCGCCCGGCAGGAATCGAACCTGCGACCTGCGGATTCGAAGTCCGACGCTCTATCCAGCTGAGCTACGGGCGCATAATAAGCTTTTTAAAACGTTGTAGAGACGGTCGACGCGACCGTCTCTACGATCAAAAATTGGGGTGGGCGACGGGGCTTGAACCCGCGACATCAGGGACCACAACCCTGCGCTCTACCAGCTGAGCTACGCCCACCATGAAGGTACATCGGACACTGTATTACGGATTGCAGAATGACGCCATCTTATAGATTACCGTGCGACTTGTCAATAAACAATCCGCATGCTGCAATCTAAATTCCGCATTTTGTTTTATTGGTGCGCCTGACGGGAATCGAACCCATGGCCCACAGCTTAGAAGGCTGTTGCTCTATCCAGCTGAGCTACAGGCGCGTTTTAAATGGTCGGGGCGAGAGGATTTGAACCTCCGGCTTTCTGCTCCCAAAGCAGACGCGCTACCGGGCTGCGCCACGCCCCGAGAGGACACACCACAAAAACCTCTGGTTCCGCACGGGCATATAATACTCAGCAAGCCATTCATTGTCAAGCGCTATATGCAATAATACTTAATTTTCAGCGCCATCTGGACCCGGTGCAACCTCAGGCCTCCCTTTTCATTCCGTCGCCCTTTCCGTGATTCACCATCAAATAAATATTAAAACCTCGTTGGCCCTGTGGTTGCATTGTGTTAGGATAATTCTGCTAACAAAATCCAACACCAACGAGGTGAAGAATCATGGCACAAAGAGGTCTTCCATATGAATATGAGATCGAAGAGGGAAAATCCGGACAGACCCAAATATTTTGATGGTGGATTGTGGGCAATACCGCTTATTGTACACAGCTCCCACCTATGCTATACTCTTTTCACTATGAACCCTATAAACGCACCAAACCTCGCCGGACTGCCGCACATCGTGGCAGACAGGATCGCCCCCATGATAAACGACCTGCTCGTGCATGAGGCGGCAGGCATCCATTCGATCCATATCGTCGGCAGCGCCGTGATCCCGGATTACGATGCAAAGCTGTCGGACATCAACTCCGTGGTCGTGCTTCACCAGATGGACCTTGCCTTCATCGAGTTCCTTGCCCCGCTCGGGAAAAAGTACGGTCGGAAAAAGATCGCGGCCCCGCTCGTGATGACGCCTGCGTACATCAAGGACTCGCTCGACGCGTTCCCGGTAGAGTTCCTCGATCTCAAGATCATCCACAGGACCATCTATGGGCCGGACCTGTTCACCGGCCTTCAGATCCTTCCCTCGAATTTGCGGCTTCAATGTGAGCGGGAGCTCAAGACCAAACAGATCCATCTGCGCCAGGGCTACCTCTCGTCGCTCGGAAAGAAAGAGCTCCTGAACGCGCTGCTCGTCCGCTCCTTCACCGGCTCCCTGGCGCTCCTCCGCGCGATCATCTCCCTGCTCGGCAAGGAGCCGCCCATCCCCCGGCAGCAGGTCATTCATCTTTTTCAGGAAACAACCGGAGTGGACACGGCCGTATTTGAAAAGATTCTGCTGCTCAAAGCCGGGAATGAAAAAATTTCGGAACAGGACCTGCGCTCCCTGTTCGAGCGATACTACGACACGCTTGAAGCCGTTGGAAAGATCATCGATGCCCTCCCGCACTAACACGCTCATCATCCTGACACTCCTGTTCCTGGCGCTGGTTGCCCCGCTCGCTGCGGCATCGACACCAAAGCCGCCCGCCGTGCCGCGCGACTACGTGGTCGATTTGGCCGGGGTCATGGACGCTAATTCCAAGGTGCGGCTGAACGCGTTGCTCCGGGAACTGGAACATAAGACCACTGCG
Source organism: Nitrospirota bacterium (assembly GCA_031427195.1). Taxonomy (GTDB): domain Bacteria; phylum Nitrospirota; class UBA9217; order UBA9217; family UBA9217; genus GWC2-56-14. Next base: position 1,906 of record JANPMZ010000312.1, on the reverse strand, counting down.
CAGGTGCTGGTGCTGACGATCCAGAGCCTTGACAATCAGGGCATCGAGGAATTCGCCCTTACGACCAAGGAAACCTGGAAGCTCGGGCAGAAGGGCAAGGACAACGGTGTGCTGCTCGTGGTGGCGGTGAAAGACCGGAAGTATCGCATCGAGGTCGGCTACGGACTGGAAAGCATCCTTCCCGACAGCCTGGTCGGCGCCATCGGCAGGGAGTACCTGGTTCCCTATTTCAGAAAAGGCGACTACGGCGGCGGGGTCTCGGCTGCTGCGCTCGCCATCATCCAGACCATCGCTTCGAGCGAAGGCGTCCAGATCTCGGACATGCCCGAAGTCAGACAGCCGCAGGGCAGCATACAGACCAAGCCGCTCGGCAAATTTCAGTCCGTCATCATGGTCATTTTCTTCATCGTGGCCGCCATTCTTTTTATAACCCATCCTGGCCAATGCATTCTTATCATGCTGGCCTTATCCATGGGAGGCCGCGAAGGCGGGTGGTCGGGAGGCGGGGGCGGTTTTGGCGGAGGCGGCAGCTTCGGCGGCGGGGGCGGCGGTTCCGGCGGAGGCGGCGGATCTTCAGGAGGGTGGTAGTTCCTTAGGAATCAAATTCTTGGAAAAAGGCTAAAATAAATAAAATCTTTTTGACAGGATAACAGGATTAACAGGATTTTCGAAATGAAATGCTTTTTCAGATTTTATCCTGTTATCCTGTCGAAGGTTTTATTCCGGCTTGTCCGGGTTAGCATTCTATAAAATACGGAGGATACCATGAGCAACGGAGTAAAAGTTTTACTGATCATTCTCGGCGTCATCGCAATGGTCGCCATCGGCACGATCATGTACGGCGTAGGCCAGTATAATCAGGTGGTGACCATGGACGAGCAGGTGAAGTCCCAGTGGGCCCAGGTGGAGAACCAGTTGAAGCGGCGGTACGACCTGATCCCGAACCTGGTCGAGACCGTCAAGGGCTACGCCAAGCACGAGAAGGAACTGTTCGAGAACCTTGCCAATGCGCGGACAAAGTATTTCCAGGCGCCGACGCCGCAGGGAAAGATAGCCGCCTCGCAGCAGCTCGAAGGCCTGTTGTCGCGCCTCCTTATTTTGAAGGAAACCTATCCTCAGCTTAAGGCGAACGAGGGATTTCTGAAACTACAAGACAGCCTGGAAGGCACCGAGAACAGGATCGCTGTGGAGCGGAAGCGCTATAACGACGACGTGCGAACGCTGAACACCTATCGCAGGTCGGTCTTCGGAAGGTTCTTCGCATCGCTTGCCGGCGTAGGCGAGGCAGCCTACTACGAAATCCCGGACGCTCAAAAAGAAACGCCCACGGTTAAGTTTCAGTAGCCATCAGCATCATTCTGCTGTTTCACGTTTCTGTTCACGACCGGGAGCGGTGAACAGCGCCACGTAACAAAAAGCCCGCACCAGGAGAGCGTTATGCGAAAAAAGAACGACTGCAAGCCTCTGAGCTCCGCCCTGACCGCTCTGTCCGCACTGTTGCTGCTCACCGCTCCCGCCCTTTCGGAAGAAGCCGTTCCTGCCGTGAGCCAGCAGAAAAAACCTACGCACATGCAGCAGCCTGAATCAAGGACCGCAACAGATCCCGCACAGATCCTGCCGGGAGAGATAATCACCCTCGGTCGGAGCATCGGGATCGCGCTCAAAAAGAACCCGCAGATCGTCGCGACGACGGGCTCCGTGAACATCAGCGAAAGCCGGGTCGGCGAGGCGCGGTCGAACTACTATCCGCAGGTCTCCGCCCAGGGCGGCTACAGCAGGGTCAGTCCTCTGCAAGGGACCGCAACGCGCCTCAACAACTATGAACTCTATGCGGGAAGCGTGTCAGCCAGCCAGAACCTGATCGACTTCGGCAAGACCTCCTCCCAGGTCAACATCTCGAAATACA
>JANPMZ010000311.1:0-5488 GCA_031427195.1 Nitrospirota bacterium | reverse complement strand
ATCCCCCTCATCCAAAAAATAAAAAAGGCTGGCTATGTTTAGCCAACCTTTTTGTATTTTCTTGGTGGAGCTGAGGGGGATCGAACCCCTGACCCCAAGACTGCCAGCCTTGTGCTCTCCCAGCTGAGCTACAGCCCCATTGATGATGAAACCGGTGCAACGAGGTGGATAATTTAACATCAGAGGTTGTTATTGTCAAGAAAAAAGACGGCATTTTTGGGCTTTTGACTCAGTTTGACACCGGAAGGTCTATGGTTTACACTCGAATGATGAAAACATTGTTAATGGCATTACTGATCTTTATCTTCCCTGTCCTGGCCTGGTCGCATCCGGGGAAAACCGATTCAATGGGCGGGCATAAATGTTACAAAGGCTGCGAAAAATGGGAGCTGCTTTTCGGCGAGTATCATCTGCACGACAAGGAGGGAAAACCAATACGGGTGTCGAAAAAAGTAAAGAAAAAGCAGCGTATCGTCAAAGAGCCTCGTGTTGCACCGGTAGAAGAGGAAAAGGTCGAAACGCCGCAGCCGGTACAGGCGGCGCAGGCGGCGGCAATAACCCTTCCGGTGAAGGCCGTTCAACAGGAGGCGTGCTTCTCGACCAGCCCTCTTATGCCGCTTCTTCTGGCCCTGCTGTTGCTGCTGCTCCTGATAAAGCGCAGGGCGCGAGAGCGGCAGTAAAAACGCTTATCCCTTCATCGGTGTCTTAGTGGACTGAACAGGAAATGCACGGGTCGTATGACCGGACGAGCATCTGAGCAAGGAGTTCTATTTCCCGGTCTTGTTTCCCCTGGGACGCACATTGATTGGCAAGGGCAGAGAGGTCGTGCTGTATATTGGCATGGTTCTGGCTCGTGGGGATGACGCAGTCGCAGCGGACGATGCGTCCTTCATCATCGAACTCATAGCAGTGATACAGTATCCCCCTCGGGACTTCCACTGCGCCGACGCCGGTCCCTGCTTTGGGGATGGCCGGGTGGCGCGGCTTTTTCCAGGTCATGCCGAGCAGCTCATCGATCAATTCCAGGGAATCCAGTACGACGTGAACGCACTCGACCAGCTGGGCAATATTGTTCATGTAGGGATTGTGATTGACCGGTTTGAGCCCGAAGCTGGCGGAAACCTCTTTTGCCACCGGTTTCAGGAATGCGAAATTATTATTAAGCCGTGCGAGGGCGCCTACGGCAAAGGACTGGCGCGACAAACGGCTCCATTTTGACGTCGATTGTTCAACGAGATATTCGTTGGTCATCAGTGCGTATTCTTGTTCTTTTTTAACTACGCCGTCGGTTGACACGAGGTTCCCGCCGATAAAAGGGTACGACCCCTCACCCTGGAGCGAGACGAACTCCGTCTCCCGGTAAAAATCCGGGATCACGAAGGAGCGGAACAGCCCGGCTGTCTCAAGCAGGTCGTTCTTGATATCGTTCAACCGCTCCTTGAAGCGCACCAGTTCCTTCTTCTCCGGTAGCATGGTAAACCCGCCCACGACCGTCCGGGTCGGGTGCATGCGTCGTCCGCCCACGCAATCGCAGAGGTCGTTGGCGAGCTGCTTGATCTTCGCGGCGCGCTGCACTACGTCAGGATGGGAATTGATGAGTGGAAAGACGCTCCCGACGTTCAAAAAATCAGGCGCTGCAAGAAAGTAGAGGTGCAGAACGTGGCTCTGCAGGGTTTCCATGTGTTTCAGCAGCAGCCGTAGCTTCGCGGTCTGCTCGTCAGGAACGATGCCGAAGGCATTCTCCACAGCACGGATGCTGGCGAGTGTATGGCCGATGGAGCAGATGCCGCAGATCCGTCCGCTGATCCAGGGCGCGTTCTCCCATTTTTTGCCGACCAGCATTGCTTCAAAAAAACGCGGTGTCTCGACCACTTCCCAGCGAGCTTCGGTAAGCTGGCCGTCTTTTACGGTGATGGTGATATTGCCGTGGCCTTCGACGCGGGTGATATGATGGATGTCGATGGTGCGGGTAGATTTCATAGAGTAAAGTCCTTTTTCGACAGGATAACAGGATTGACAGGATAATGACGGTGTCTAATAAACGAATTTTTTATCAGATTTATATCCTGTTATCCTGTCAAAAATCATTTGATCTTCGTCATCGTTTTTCTTAAAGTATCGGCATCCTTCGCGAACCCGCCAAAGCACTCAAGCCGGTCGAGCAAGGTTTCTTCGGTGAATCCGTACTGTTTCATGATCACCTGCAACTGAGCTACATTGGCGTCCTCCGCGGGACCGCGGCAGCCCCAGCAGCCGAAGCGACTGTTGGGGCACCAGGAGTCGCAGCCGCCGCGGGTGACCGGCCCCAGGCAGGGTTCGCCGAGATCGTAGAGGCAAATGTTTTCGTTTGCTTTGCACTCCATGCAGACCGGATATTTCGGCTGTACGATAGATCGTCCCAGTACGAGATGGGTGACGATTTTCTCGACCTCCTCTTTTTTTACGGGACACCCGAAGATCCTGAGGTCGACGGAGACGAAATCCTCGAGCGGTCGCGCCGTGTCGTTCGTTTGGATCGGATGGTCACCGTAGACTTGTTTCTTTACCCAGGCGGGATCTTTAAATCGGTTCTTCAGCTGGTTCACGCCGCCGAAGCAGGCGCAGGATCCGAAGGCAACGAGCACTTTTGCGTTCTTTCTGATCACGGCAAGGCGCTCGAGCTCGTCAGCCCGGGTGACGCTTCCTTCCACGAACGCGATGTCATACTCATCGCTTTTTTCGGTCATGGCTTCGCGGAAGTTCACCACGGTGACCAGCGACAGAAAGTCCAGAAGGTTTGCCTCGTTGTTGATGATCTGAAGCTGGCATCCTTCGCAGGAAGAAAGCTCAAAGAACGCTACCCTTGGCCGGGCGACCGGCATACCGAGATAGGTCCTGTTCTGTGTCCGCGACTCGTCCATCAAATGGCCTCTTTCAGGTTCATGACGCTCCAGAAGTCAAATACCGGACCGGAAAGGCAGGTATAGGTCGAACCTACATTGCAGCGGCAGCATTTGCCCATGCCGCAGTGCATCCGGCGTTCAAGGGACACGAACATCTTTTGCATGGGAATGCCTGCCTCGTTCAGCATGGTGCAGACGGACTTGAACATGACCGGCGGGCCGCAGACGATGGCAGACGTGTTTTGCATGAACGCTTCATCTTTTCCGGCGATGATCGGCTCCAGGACCTTCGTAATGAGGCCTACGGGCCCTTTCCATGCAGTATCCGGTTTGTCGACAATGATGCTGAGGCCGAGCTCGTCGCGGCGCCACAGGTCGTACTGGAACGTGAAAAGGAGCTGCGATGGGTCCTTGGCGCCGTAGATGATCTCGACCTGATTAAAGCGGTTGCGGTGTTCCTGTACGTATGCAATGGGAGACCGGAGCGGCGCCAGCCCCAGGCCTCCGGCGATCAGCAGGATGTTCTGGCCATGCATGGTCTCCATGGGGAAGTGCGTGCCAAAGGGGCCGCGGATACCTACCCGCATGCCCTGACCGGCCCGGGCAAGGCAGGCCGTGAGATTGCCGGCGGTCCGGATGCAGAGCTCGATATCGTCGCGGCTGCTGGGCGATGACGAAATTCCGAAAGGCGCCTCTCCGATGCCGGGCAGTTCGAGCATAACGAATTGTCCGGGTTTGAAGGAAAAGTGCCTGCGCTCCTCGGGATCGATGATCTGTATCCGATAGAGGCGCTCCGTCGCCGTAAGCTGCGATACGCCGGCGAGCTCGGCCTTATAGGTGTGCTCGAACTTGGCAAGATCGTCCTTGCGGAGCTGTTTGCCGTGATGCGGGGCCGTAACGTTCTCGAATTTCAGTCGCGTATCCAGATCAGCTCTCCTCTCCGCGGACACTTGCAATGACCTCCGGCACGGTGATGCCGGCAAGACAGGCCTCGCCGCAGCGGCCGCAACCGACGCAGAGCGATTCTTCATAGGCCTCGACAAAGCCCCGGTGCTTGTGGTAGTAGCGGTATTTGAGCCTCGTATGCCGCTCGGACCGGAAATTATGGCCGCCTGCCACCTCGGCAAAGTCCACGATGTTGCAGGAATAGAGGGTCTTTATCTTTTGCGCGCTGCGAAGGCCAATGTCCACAGTCTCTTCAACGCCATAGCAGTAGCAGGTGGGACAGACGTTGGCGCAGGCGCCGCAACCAAGACACTTATCCCCCCACTGCTTCCAGACCGGGGACTGGAATTCCATATCAAGGATCTTGGTCAGATCGGTGGTGTCGACGCGGGCAGTGAATTGCTTGTTCTTTTGCGCTGCAACAGCCATATACTGGAGATGGTCCTCCTCTTCGGGGGGGCGTGTCTTGATGTTGGTAAGCATCGTATACGCGGCAGCCGACTGGATCTCGATAAAGTACCGGTTGCCGATATCGGTGATGAACAGGTCGAAGCCATGGAGCACAGTGTCAGAGCCCATGGAGCGGCAGAAGCAGAACGGCTGGGGCCTGCAGTCGACACCGATAATGAACATGTTCTTTCGCTTTGCCGCATAGTACGGCATGGGATAGGTGCTTCCTATCAGCACCTTGTCGAGTTTGTTCAGAGCATTGATATCGCAGGCATGGAGGCCGAAGAAGACGGTGGGCAGGTCGCAGTGGTAATCAACGGTCTTGTGCCAGTCATTGCCTTCGATGCGGAAGGATGCCAGGGTTTCCCGGAAGGGCAGAAAATAGGGTTTTGCCGACTGTTTGGTCGTTGTATAGCCGATTTTTACGGCATTGAAATCGGCGACCGGTTCAAAAGCATATAAGCTGTTCCCGTTCCGGTCGATACCGGTCTGGACCGGTCCGACAACGGTATTGTTTGCGGCAAGGATATCAAACAGCCGCCGAAGCTCTTCCTGTTCACAGACTCTGAATATCATGGTATGGCTTTCAGAAAAAGGGACTATGACCGGCCGACGATAGAATGTCCCGGATGATTTCAGGTTTATTATAGCACATGAATTTTGTTTTGTCGGTCGGCAAAGTTGTATAACAAGATGCCTGTTTTATCTCGATCATCGGTCACCGCATGGTATGACAAACATCATAGCAGAAACGGGTTATCTGATATACTATGGGAACAGCAATTCAATGCAGAGGAGGATCTTCTATGGACAGGTTTGTAAAAGGGTTTATCGTAATGAGCATCGTGTATCTCGGGATCTCGACGATTATGGGTCTCTTGATGCTGGGTAATCAGAGCCTGCTGGCGCTCAAGTTCGTGCATTCCCATCTGAACATGCTGGGATGGGTCTCGATGATGATCTACGGCGTGGGTTACCATATCCTGCCGCGCTTCATGGGCAGGGCATTATACAGTAACAGAATAGGGGAGGTGCAGTTCTATCTTGCGAATATCGCGCTGATAGCCATGTTGGTGTTCTATACCCTGAATGTGTACTCCCCGTCAAGCACGTATCTGACGCTTACCGTGGTATCAGGAGTGCTTGAGGCAGTCGCGGTATTTCTCTTCTTCTTTAACATGCTCATGACGCTTTTGACCAAGGTCGAGCCG
>JANPMZ010000310.1:0-1576 GCA_031427195.1 Nitrospirota bacterium | reverse complement strand
GTCCCCATAGTTCAATCCAACCGCCACCACCTTGGTCGGGCGGCAGGGCGGGAGCAGCGTCACCCCGGAGAGAGGATAGCGGGCCTTTCCCCGGGCAGGAACGGAAAAAAAATCCCCTTCCAGCTCTGCGACCTCGTCGTTGATAACGACACCGCAGGCTGGACAGGGATTGCCCGGTGCCATAAACCGTACAAGCTTCATGGGCCGCTCCGTCCGTTCAGCCTATTTGCCGTCGATCCAGTTTGAAAGCGCGTCCGCGGGCCGTGTGCCGCTCATCACCACACCGTCTTCGCGCACCAGCGTGGGGGTCCCGGTGAAATTGAGCGATTTGGCAAGGGCCTTGTTCTTTTCAATCGCTTCGTTGCCGCACTTCGGCTCAGGCAGCGACTTTCCCACAAACGCATCATCAAGCAGGGTCAATGATTTTTCGCAAAGAACGGCCTGCACCTTCTTGTACGCGTCCTTGTGCATCTCGAGCGGGAACGGGAAGATATAAAATGCCACATCCTTCCGTTTCACCAGGACCTTCTTCATTTCCTCATGCAGGGTGCGGCAGTAGGGACAGTCGGGGTCCGTGAACACCACCACCTTCTTTTTGGCGTTCTTGGGGCCCAGGACCACGGCGTCTTTGAGCGGTATCTGGCTGAAGTCCACTTTACGTTCCGGCGCAGGTTTGCCGATGGAATCGATCGGCACGATCTGGCCGGCGATCAGGTACTTCTTCGAAAAATCGATATACAGCGTCCCGCGTTTTTCACCCGCATCCACCTCGACCTGCCACAGGCCCTTGGCAGGGGACAGTTTGATCTCGGTGACCTGTCCGTTCGGAGCGATCTTCCTGATGATCTCCTCAGCTTCTTTTTTCTCCAGTTTGTGGCAATCGATGCAATTGCCGGCGCACCCATCGGCGCTTGAAAAAGCGTTCGTGGTGAACGGTACGAGGAAGGCCAGTCCCAGGATCATGATGGCGATATGTTTTTTCATTGTACGGCTCCTTTATCTGGACAGACGCTGATCGCCGTCCCTTTGTTATTTTTTAATGCCCTTGTTATTTCAATCCCAGCACATCCTGCATATCGTACAAACCAGGCTTCTTGCCCACGATCCACTTGGCCGCGCGAACCGCGCCGGCGGCAAAGGTGTCTCTGCTGTGTGCGCGGTGGGTGAGCTCGATCCGCTCGCCCTTGCCCGCGAACAGCACCGTATGCTCGCCCACGATGTCGCCGGCACGCAGCGTCTGGATACCGATCTCCTTCTTTGAGCGTTCTCCGATCATGCCCTTGCGCGCATACACGCCGACCTCTTCGAGGTTCCGGTCCACGGCCTGGGCAAGCACCTGCGCCATCTTCATGGCCGTGCCTGACGGCGCGTCCTTCTTCATACGATGGTGCGCCTCGATGATCTCCATGTCATAGTCCTCGCCGATGGTCCGTGCGATCTCGTCCAGGATCTTGAAGCAGAGGTTCACGCCGATGCTCATGTTCGGTGAAAGCACACAGGGGACCTTTTGGACATAGGTGGCGACCAGGGCGAGCTGCTCTTTGGTAAAACCCGTCGAGCCGATCACCACGGCCTT
>JANPMZ010000309.1:0-2586 GCA_031427195.1 Nitrospirota bacterium | reverse complement strand
ACGCAGCAGAGCTGAGCTCGGGCTGACCGCAGCGGCTATCGCCCGGCACGTTGGCGTGAATACATCGGCAATCTCGCGGGCAATCGAGAGGCTGGAAAAGCATGTTGATGATTAATGTCATAATTAGAAACAACGTCCCCAATAATCCGACGTCCCCAATAATCCGATGAACTGATTGCCCGAGACAAAGCGAGCCTCGATATTTTCTGGCTCAAGGATGAATCTCTCGAAGCTTCCGACAACCTCCCCGATCCGGATGTCATCGCCCAGGAGATCGTGGAAGATCTTGAGGCGGCTTTGGAGCAGTTTCGGGAGATAGCTACTGATTTGGACAGAAAAAAATGAGACACAAAAGGTGAAATGAGGAGGCCTGGATGCGACAATATCTTTTTAAACCGATAGTGGGTCTGCTGCTTGTCGGGGCGCTGTTTCTGGAAGGCTGCGGCGCGAAGAACGCCGAGGAATTCCGGAGAATCATCGGCACGACCGGTACTCACCTAGTCACGACCTACGATGTCTTCGAAGTCGACCATCCGTATAAGGAAGTCGCGGACAGGCTGCAAAAAAAGACGGGTGAATGCCTGAATGTCACCGTGAAGGTGATCTGCTTGAACTGTATCGGCAAGAGCGACATGGGCAGCCAGATCTGGACCCCGACTTTTATCTCGACTGCCGAGCGCACGGAAGTGCACCTCCAGTTAAAGCGAACGGACCTTATCGATATAGGCGCACCGCCGACGGGCAATTATGAACTGGTGCTCGATGCAACGCCAGCCGGCAAGAAAAGCACCAGGATCGAGATTTACCGACTGAGACCGCAAACAAAATTTATTCAAAAGGCGATGACGGGATGGATGAGGGGCGAGACCAGGGGTTGTCCGGACTTGTCATCGACGCAGTAACCAGGGAGGAACCAATGATGAAGCACTTGCAGCTTGCCTGCGTGTTCCTGCTGCTGGTCGCGCTGACCGGCTGCGGCCTCAAGACCTATCGGAGCGATCTGGAAAAGAACCTGATGGTCCGCACCACGACGTCCGGATCGTTCTTTAACAGCGTGGAGGCCTTCCTGCACGTTTATGATCCGAAGGATAATTGCAGGAAAGGGTATCTCGGCGGGGTTAAGCTTCGGAACGGAGAGACGCAGCTCGGCATCCCCGTCGGCCGGCCCATGCACGTTGATATCGTCCTCATTGCGGATGCGCAGCTCCATCACAGCGCGGTCATCACATTCCAGCCCGGTGTCCGGTATATTGCGATGGCGCGTTACGTGGACCGTGTTTACAGCGTCTCCATTCATGAGGCCGACAAGCGCGGCCAACCCGGACGCGAAATCCAGTACCAAACGAGAAATTGCTCGGGCTTCTGATGAGTTTTCACGTTTCGCCGATCCTCGACGGATCTATCAGGGAGGCGATAGGATCAGGTCTTTCTTCTTGACATTTCATTAAGAAGCTCCTGTAGACAGACCTGTCTATAAGTGCTATAGTAAGACCAGTTAACGGCACCATTAAGGAGGTCTATTATGATTACCAAGTTTTCCGAAGACATCGTCCCCCTCAGCGACCTGAAGGTGAACCCCGGCAAAGTGGTTTCCCACGCACAAGAGACACACCGGCCTATTTTGCTTACGAGCAGGGGCCGCGGGGTTGCCGTGGTCCGATCGCTCAAGGACTATGAGGAAGAGACCGAAGAGCGCTCCTTTATGCAAGGAGTTGTGAAAGGAATGATGGACCTGGAAGAAGGCCGCGAGATCTCGCTCTCCGAGGCGAAAAAACGCCTTGGCCTTAAGTAATCCCATGGCTGAACAGGCACGGATAACGTTTGCTGCGTCAGCGATCAAGGACCTTGAGGACATGCAGGCCTATTACTCGGGCAAAGGCGTGCCTGATGTGGGGAAAAGGCTTATTGCTGAGATCATGAGCACGGTTGAGCGACTGGGCGCACATCCGCTGAGCGGTCGTGTCGTACTCGAGTTCAATGCCGAACATCTGCGAGAGATCATCTACCCGCCTTTTCGCATCGTTTACCGGCATGACAAAAACAAAGTGCGTATTGTTCGAATCTGGCGAAGTGAAAGACTTCTGAGGCTGCCATGACCCCTGCCGCGATCGTATCAAAACTCTGGAATTACTGTCACGTCCTGCGGGACGATGGGATGAGCTACGGCGATTACGTGGAGCAGCTTACGTATCTGCTGTTCCTCAAGATGGCCGACGAGCGCACGAAGCCGCCGTACAACCAGCCGAGCGCCGTGCCGACGAAGTACAACTGGCCTACGCTCTTAAAGAGGGACGGCGACGACCTGTTCGACTACTACCGCCACATGCTCGAAAGCCTCGGGAGCGAAAAAAAAGAAAAAGGACTGGAAAAATATCCAGTCCTTTTTGTTTTTTTGGTGCCGCTGACCGGAATTGAACCGGTACGACAGTTGCCCGTCGAGAGATTTTAAGTTCTCCTCTCATCCTTTCCTAACTACTTCATTTCACGAGCATCTTGGGGACGTTGTTTCTAATTGATCAAATAGCTTGACAATGGAACAGAATTTTCATATTATTCAACCATGCCACGAAAAGCCCGACTCGATGT
>JANPMZ010000308.1:0-4070 GCA_031427195.1 Nitrospirota bacterium | reverse complement strand
ACACCTTCTGCTCCGGCTTCGACCTCAACATGGTGGAGGGCGACTTCCTTTCGCGTCCGAGGGCTCCGCTGGAGATGGTGACGGAGGTGGCCAAGGTGTACGACGGTTTCAACTCCGTCCGCAAGCCCACCATCGCCGTCGTCGAGGGGTACTGCACCGCCGGCGGCTTCGAGCTGATGATCTCGTGCGACTTTGCGATCGCCGCTGTTCGGGGCTTTGATCAATCCGAACACGCTGCCGTGATAGAGCGCCCCGCCGGTCAGGGCGGTAATGATGATCACCGCAGCTACGCCGAGGTATGCCAGGGCCTGGAGCGGATTGTATTTCCGGTAATCCTTGTGCGAGCCTTTGATAAAGAGGTAATAGCCCAGGATATCCGGAACGTTCTTCAGGTTCTCGATGACCGCGAAGTCCTTCCAATCCGCATCAAAGGTAGACCGGAATGCCATGTAGACCCTTACCACTAATCCCAAAATGAGCGCATAGGCGGCTACAAAATGGAAGAACCGCATCCAGGCCATGATAAAACTCTCCGGCCCGCCGGCGATGAAAGGCCAGTGGATATAGAGGCCTGTAAAAGCAAGCACCGCTATGGCGATCACCCTGGTCCAATGTTCGATAATGTAGCCGAGGCTCCATTCTTTCGTCAGTTCTTGTGCCATAGTGCCCTCCCTCACGAGACCTTGAAGTCCATAATGCGGTTGGATTCAGGATGGATAACATGCACCGTACAGGCAAGGCACGGATCGAATGAATGCACCACGCGCATGACCTCCAGCGGCTTCTCCGCATCATGCACCGCCGTCCCGATGAGCGCTTCTTCGATCGGTCCGCGCACCCCGTTGTCGTCCCGCGGACAGACGTTCCAGGTCGTGGGCACCACGCACTGGTAGTTCTTGATTTTCTTTCCTTCCACCTCGATCCAGTGTCCCAGGGCGCCACGCGGCGCTTCCCAGAGACCGATGCCCTGCGCTTTATCAGGGATCTCGTAATCGGTGTACACTGCCGTATTTCCTTTTTTGATGTTTTCAATAACATCGATGCCCCATTGATACATTGAGTCAGCGACCATTTTGCATTCCAGCGCCCGCGCGGCGATCCTGCCGATGATGCCGAATAGCACTTCGGGGTGTCCGGGATGGCCGATCGCTTTCAGCGTGTCGTCAATCAGTTTCTTGGCCGTAGGCTGTCCCGAAGCGTAGGCAACAACCATGCGCGCCAGAGCGCCGACCTCCATGGGCTTGCCCTGGAGCCGCGGTGCTTTGGCCCAGGTATATTTCTTATTCGAATCGTATTCAGTATATTCCGGATCGGTCACGCCAACGGCCGGGTTGAGCGGATTCGAGCCTTTATACCAGCTGTGGCCCGTATGCTCCATGACGTCCTCCGGTTTGGCATCGTGCACCTTCGGGAAATCAGAGGCAAAGATCGCCCCACGGGGCAACAGCCGCTTTTTAGGATCAAAGGAAGCATCCTCGAACACACCCCAGGAAAGGAAGTTCGCCGGGCCTTTGCCCACGCCTGCGGCGTAGAGGTAAGACGGTGCAATAGCCAGCAGGTCGGCGATGAACACGTTATCGATCCAGTCCTGAAGCTCTTTGACCCTGAAGAGATAGTTTTTCAGGTCGTCCACGGTCGGCACATGCGTTACGCCTCCCGGAGGGCTCGTCATGGTCATCGGCATCCTGCCGCCGAAGAGTGCGCTCACCTGGGCTGCCTTAGCCTGCATCTCGAGTGCTTCCAGATAGTGGGCCACGGCAATGAGGTTCACTTCCGGCGTTAGCTTATATGCCGGATGTCCCCAATAAGCGTTCGCAAACGGACCGAGCTGGCCGGAGCCGACAAAAGATTTCAGTTTGGCCTGGACTTTTTTGAGGGACGCCTCCTTGGGCCGGGCGTCAAGCGCCGACACCACATCAACGTAATCAAGGGCATTTAAATGATAGAACCAGAGAATATGGGAGTGGACAAACTGGGCGCCTTCAATAATGTTACGAATGATACGACCGTTGTCCGGTACCTTTATTTTAAACGCGTCGTCCATGCTCATTGACGATGCATGACCGTGAGAGGTAGGACAGACTCCGCAGATACGCTGCGTAATATGCCAGGCGTCCCGCGGATCTCTCCCTTGCAGGATGATCTCAAATCCCCGGAACAGGGTCCCGGTCGTCCATGCATCCTTGACCTTTCCGCCTTCGATCTCGACATCGATCCTGAGGTGTCCTTCAATCCTGGTAAAGGGGTCTATGGTTATCCTGGCCATTATTTTTTACCTCCGTCTTTTTCCCTGGTCCTGCCTGATACCCCGGTTGCAATGGCATGTACGGCAATGCCTGCCGCCGTTGCCACCGCCGCTATCGCACCGAGCTTATCGGCGCCAGCCTCAACGCCGCCCAGCCCGGGGATCTTGACCCCGGGAAGCCGTTCATAGAACCCGGCGAACTTATCGGTCCAGCCCCGCTCCGCGCATCCGATACAGGGCCCGCCTGCCTTGATGCACCAACTCGTCCTGTCGTTGTACTGGATCTTCGGACATGCCGACCAGGTCATAGGCCCCTTGCAGCCCATTTTGTATAAGCAGTAATTAAGGGCTTCTTCGTTGGAACCGAATACTTCGACAAACCGTCCCGCATCAAAGTGCGCCCTGCGTTCACAATTGTCGTGGATCGTCTGTCCGTAGAACATCTTCGGCCTGCCTAACTGGTCCAACTCAGGAAGCTTTCCGAGGAGAAGGTAATTGACGACTACACCGACAAGGTATTCAGGATTCACGGGACAGAGGTCCAGATTGACCAGCGGTTTACTGATTCCGACCCGTTTAAGCGCCTCCGCAGTCCCGATGATCTGGGAAGGATTAGGCTTGGCCGCCGGCACACCGCCGTCGGTAGCACAACTGCCAATGGCAAGGATTGCGATGGCGGGCGCAGCATGTATCTTGAAAACCTCGAGCATTTCCCTGTTGCCGATCATGCCGTGGCCTTTTTTCGTGGGGATGCCGCCTTCAACGATCAGGATGTAGCCGCCCTCTTTCCGGGACCTGGCCAGTATTTCCTCTGACTGTTTCCCGGCTGCAGCCATGATCGTCTCGTTGTAATCAACGCTCAGAATATCAAGAATGACCTGGGCGGGACTTGGGTAGGTTGCCTTGATGAAGGCTTCGGTGCATCCTGAATCGGACGCGAAATTGAGCCACACGACGGGTTGTCTCCTGGAAGCTTTTTCCAGGGCCGCGGCGATTTTAGGAATGAATGCTTCAGACAGGCCAAGAAGGGCGGCGGTTGCGCCACAGTACTTCAAAAAATCTCTTCGTTTGATACCACGGAACTCCAGTGCATCAAGAAACTGTTTACTCACTTCATCGTTCTTTCCCATAAGCCTCCTCCTTCTTTATGTTAAGCAGAAAGTCTGGATCGGAATCGCTTGTGATCATGAAGTCTGAAGCAAGTATTGCCGTCTCTCCACGCTACTAATTGTAGCGTTCATACCACGGCCGCCGTTATTTGTCAAACTCATATTATACTTAGCAATACTAATAATGACTGGTCGTTAATGGGGGTCGCTTCCTTATCCTTGCTATCCTTGTCAAGATCAAATAAGTGACCCCATTTGCTCACATTTGCTCCTATGCACAAAATGCCCGTTGCTGTGCATCACTTATCGTTCTCAGTGAACGGTACGATTTTTACCGGGAGACAATTGCATCACTTGTCCTGATTTCCTCGGTCAGCACCGGAATATATCTGCCTGCGTGGTATCTGGAACTGCAGCCAAGATAACCTTGTGGTCACCCATATGTTTCTAATTTGCGGTCATGGTCGACTGGTCTGAAGTAATCATGAACGGCCATACCCGGCCTCCTCGTCCGGAATCGTCTCGTCCCGCTCACCTGAAACCTGGTATTTTTTCATGAAGGAACGGTCAATCGCGTCCTTGAGTTTCCACGAGAGCCGGCCTTCCCAGACAAAGCCCCGCTTTGTCACGATCCCTTTATTATCACCCATGTTGAAGATGAGCATGTAGTCCCGCTGCGGTTCGAAGGGGACCAGCTCGCCTCCGGTGAGCGACGC
>JANPMZ010000307.1:0-3335 GCA_031427195.1 Nitrospirota bacterium | reverse complement strand
CCGCTCTGCATCGATACGACGAACGTGTCCGCCATGGAGGCCGGGCTCAAGGCGCACAAGAATACCTGGGGTGTGCCTCTTATCAATTCCACCTCGAATGAGCCGGAGCGGTTCCCCATGATGGAACTGGCCGGCAAATACAACGCCAAGATCATCGCGCTCACGCTCGGCAAGGGCGGAATCCCGGCGGATGCCGAGGACCGCTGCTGCATCGCGGCCGAAATCATGGCCCGCGGCATGGAGTACGGCGTTCCCATGGAGCACATCTTCCTTGACCCGCTCATCCTCCAGCTCTGCACCATGCAGGACCAGGGGCTCCAGGCCATCAGGGCCGTCAAGATGTTCCGCGAGCTGAACGATCCGCCCATGAACACGGTGGTCGGGCTGTCGAACATCTCGAATGGAGCGCCCAAGCACGCGCGCGCCATTATTAACCGGAACTTCCTCGCCATGCTCATGTACGAGGGGCTTTCCGCGGCCATCATTGATCCGCTTGACAAGGACATGATGGATACGGTCAAAACCGTTGAGATGATCATGGGCCAGAAGATGTATGCCCATTCGTATTTAGACATGTAACGGGAGGCGCACGATACAAGATGCACGATACAGGAAAAAGCCGTTATCGAGCGTCCTGGATCGCGCATCATGCATCGAGTAATTCCTGTTGTTCTTGAACTGCAAATCTGATATTATGCGCACTAATTTTTCGAGGAGGCTTTCATGGCGCTCGTAATACCTAAAGAGACCTATAGCGGCAAGATCTACAATGTACAGCTCGGCACCGGCGCCAAGACCGTGACCATCGGCGGCGCGAACGCGCTTCCCTTCCTGGGGTTCGAAGGCTCATTCCCGAACAGGCCGGCCGTGGCGCTCGAAGTGATGGATATCACTCCCGATGACTGGCCCGAGACCCTGAGAAAGGCGCTCGGCAATGAGGCGGCCAATCCTGTTCAGTGGGCAAAGTTCTGCCAGAAAAACGGCGCTGATATGGTTGCGCTCCGGCTCATGGGTACGCACCCTGACCAGAAGAACAAGAGCCCCGAAGAAGCGGCCAGGATAGCGGCCGATGTTGCGGCAGCCATCGACATTCCGCTCGTTATCCTCGGCAGCGGTCATGTGGAAAAGGACACTCAGGTGCTGCAGGCTGTCGCCGCAGCGACCCGCGGCAAGAACTGCGCCATCGGCAAGGCGGTCGAAGAGAACTACAAGACCGTCGCGGCCGCAGCCATGGCGAACGACCACAAGCTGATCGCCATGAGTCAGCTCGATGTGAACCTGGCCAAACAGCTGAACATTCTGCTCTCCCAGATGGGCTTTGACAAGGAGCGGATCATCATGGATCCCATGTCCTCGGCCCTCGGGTACGGGCTGGAGTACACCTACAGCGTGATGGAGCGTATCCGCCTTGCAGCGCTTCTGCAGAATGATGCCATGATGCAGACCCCTATTGTCTGCGACATCGGCGCGAATGTCTGGAAGGTCAAGGAAGCCATGGCGGCTGATGCGGAAATGCCGGAATGGGGCGGTCTTGAGGACCGCGCCCTGGCATGGGAATCAGTGACCGCTTCGGCTATGATCACGGCCGGTGCGGACATGCTGATCATGCGCCACCCCGGCGCGGCGGAAAAGGCCAAGGAACTCATTGCGGAGCTGATGGGGTAACGACGTATTCACCGCAGAGTACGCAGAGAGCGCAGAGGAAAACATTTAGGATTTTAGCAGGAAGCTTCAACGCGCTGCGTGCTCAGCGAACTCAGCGGTGAAAATTATTTGACCGGTTTTTCCGAAAGGAGCATACATTAATGGCACTCTCTGGTATTGAAATATTCAAGCACTTGCCGAAGACCAACTGCAAAAAATGCGGGCATCCAACCTGCCTCGCTTTCGCCATGAAGCTGGCCGCAAAACAGGCGAGCCTCGACGCTTGCCCGGACGCATCCGATAACGCCAAACAGATACTGGGCGAGTCTGCCGCACCGCCGATCCGCGGCATCTCCATCGGCACGGGCGACAAGGCCGTCAAGGTGGGCGAAGAGATCTGCATGTTCCGCCACGAAAAGAAATTTTTTAATCCCAGCGTATTCGCCGTCGCCATCAAGGCCTCCGAGGCCGGTGACGCTGCTGCGAAGAAGATCGAAGCGGTCAAAACCTCTGAGATCGACCGCGTGGGCCAGAAACTCCGGGTTGACGCCATAGCCGTGACCGATGAGGGCGGCGATGCGGCGAAATTTGCCGCTGTGGTAAAGCAGGTGGTGGACGGCGCTCCGGGCGTGCCGATCATTCTTGTGAGTAAGGTCCCGGCGACTATTGAGGCCGGCATTGCGCATTGCGCCGACAAGAAGCCGCTCATCTATGCCGCCACCGCCGAGAACGCCGAGGCCATGGCAAAGATCGCCAAGGAGAAGAAGGCCTCCCTTGCGGTCGCAGCAGACGGCCTCGACGCGCTCGTCGCGCTTTCAGAAAAAGTAAAGGCCCTGGGTGTGGACGACCTGGTGCTCGATTCCGGCGCGCGCAAGGCCAAGGACATGATCGAGCAGTATACGATCATCCGCCGCGCAGCCATCAAGAAGGGCTTCAAACCGCTTGGCTATCCGATCATCACATTTGCGACCCGGGACAACTCGGTATCAGAGACGATGGCCGCAGCCGTCGGCACCATGAAGTATGCTTCGATCATCATCCTGAATAATGTCGAGAAGTGGAAGATGCTCGCGCTGCTGTCCTTGCGCCAGAACATCTACACCGACCCGCAGGTCCCGATGCAGGTCGCCCAGAATATCTACAAGGTCGGCGACGCAAAAGAGAACTCGCCGCTCCTGATCACCACGAACTTCTCGCTCTCGTACTTCATCGTGCGCGGCGAGGTCGAGAACAGCAAGGTGCCCGCATGGCTCGCGGTCATGGACAACGAAGGGTTGTCGGTGCTCACGGCCTGGGCCGCCGGCAAATTCACGGCGAGCAAGATCGCGCAGTTTGTCACCGAAAGCGGTATTGAAAAGAACATCAGCCACAAGGAGCTTATCATCCCGGGTTACGTTGCCGTTCTCTCCGGTTCTCTGGAAGAGAAGCTGCCGGGCTGGAAGATAACTGTGGGGCCCCGTGAAGCGAACCAGCTGCCGACCTTCCTGAAGGGAAGAGCGTAATATTCAGTAGCCAGTAGCCAGGAGTCAGGAGTCAGAATGAGTTCCTTCTGGATTCTGGCTTCTGTCTCCTGAATTCTGCGAATTGTAAAAGGAGTTACCCATGTCAAAAGTCATTGCCACCGGGGCCATTCTTGGTTCCCACTATTATGTCAAGCAGGCCGAGGCCCTCGTCGAGAAGGCCATTACCGA
>JANPMZ010000306.1:0-7716 GCA_031427195.1 Nitrospirota bacterium | reverse complement strand
CCGCGAACGCCTGCGCAATTGAAGCGCTGGCTGAAGCAGCATAGAGCTTCAGGAACCCGGCGGCTCCCGCGGCATCAGTGATGGTCCTGGTTTCCGCCTGCTTCCCTTCGGGCAATGCGAACCGGGTCTGTGCTGAAGAGTTTTTTGCGGGATCCATGACCTTTATCTTTGCAAAGGTGCTTTCGATTGCCTGCCACATCGGCATCTCATCCTGAAGCGCTGCACGGGTAACGCTCACCACTGCCGGCAGCGCAATATGCTCAAAGCCCGTATTGTCAGGCTTGGCAATGATATACTCCCGGCGGTAGTGCACCCGCTTGAGGTTCCCGGCGAGATACGCGCCAAGGCTTTGGTCGCCATCCTGGCAATCAGCGCCAGTGATGATAAGATTGTAGGGATAGAGCGCTTCAAGATCTTTCACGGTCTTAACAATGAACTGCGGCCCTGCCGCAGGATCCAGGGGCAAGCGGTGCAGGTTATCGGCGCGCGTACCTGCTGCTGTACGAAGGAGCTCTTCATGCTCCGGACCTCCGGGCATCAGCACATCCACAACAACGGAGGAACCGCTCAGTTCTTTCAATTTGAGCACTTGCGTAAGTCCGGACAAATCGCAGGGGTCCGGTTGCCAGACGAGCTCGCGCAGGGTCCCGTCGGAGATGCGCGGCGTGGGCGCAAGATCGGCTACGGGCCTGACGATCGCAAGGATACGGAACCTGGCCTGCACGCTGCCGGGGGAAACAGCGGCCATTGGAGCTTTCTCGGATAGACGGTCCAGGACGGCATCAGCTGCACGCACCTCAGGCGTGTCAAGATTCTCCTTCACCAGCTCCCATGCCGCGGCATACTTCAGGTCAAGCTCCGTCAGGCGGGACAAGCCACGTTCTGCTGCCCGTTCGCCGGCTTTCCGCATGGACGGAACATAATCGGGCGATGCCGCGGACAGCGCTGTTTCATGCTTCTGAAGCCATGCAATGCGGTACTGGATACATTCCAGTTTCAGGAGCTCGCCTGCCATTTCAGCGAGCGGGAACAAGGCCGGCTGGAGCATGGCATCGGCCCAGGCAGCATCGCCCAAAAGCGCAGCAGCCTCCTGTACCTTTGCCCGCAGCGCGTTCTTCCACGAAACAAGCGACCGCGCGCCGGAATCCCCGGGCCCGCCGGAAAGCTCGGGCCAGTCAGCTGCCAGGGCGATCAGGTCCTTGACGATCAGGAAACGCTGCACTTCGTTCGTTCCTTCGTAGATCGTGAGAATGCGGCTGTCACGCCGCGCTTTTTCGAGCAGATATTTCTCGGTCTGGCCGCTCGGGCCGAAGGCGCGTTCCACCAGCGTCAGAAGCTCATGGATGTCCTCGGAGCAGACAAATTTCGCTATGGCCGACTCCATGCGCACGGACTTGTGCGGCCGGTCGAAGAGGCCGACCAGATAGTAGGCCAGCGACTCGCTGCCGAACAGCACGGCTGCTGCTTCGCCGAGCAAACGGTCGCGCTCGGGAGTGGCAGGGATGGCCAAAACGGCCTCCTGCATGAGCTTGCGCATCAGCGCGCCGGACACCACCGCCAGGCCGCAGCGGCCCACGTTCAGCGTCTCCAGGGCGTTCACCTGGCCATGGCCTTCGTACCCGATGACGGCCTCGCGCGGAACGCGCGCATTGTCAATCGAGATCTCGTTGGTGGGAGAGCCGCGCTGGCCTGTCTTCTTTTCATCAGCGCCGACCGTAAGCCCCTCACTATGCCGGTCGACCATGAACCCGGTGACGCCTTCCGGCGTCTGGGCGTACAAACAGAACTGGGTCGCGAGACTGCCATTGGTGATCCACATCTTTGCGCCGGTCAGGAGGTAAAACTCGTAAACCACTCCCGTGCCGGATTGCCGCACCTGGCCGATGTCATGGAACTCACACCGGTTCCCCTGGTAGACGTAATAGCGCACACCCTGATCAGTACCATAATCATAAGCATCGTATCTGATCTCCGCGATTTCGTTGTCCGGCGTCTGATACGCGACCCCCTGGTCGATGAACGCGATCCTGTCCGCATCGATCAAATAACGGACGCTCGCCGCGTCGCCTTCGTTCAGAACAAAGGAGTGCCTGCCGTCGGGAAGCGATCTCAATTTTGCCGAGTGCAAGGTTGCCGTTGTCTTGACCCCACCTGAATCGGAGCCTGCTGTGGGTTCGGTCAGGGCAAAGGCGCTCACTGCGCCGTGGCCCAGATAGCGCAGGAACAGCTTATGGCAGCGCTCGCGCCGTGGCAGTTCTTCAAGCGCCGCATGCACGTCAGGCATCACTTTATCGATAAGTTCGTTCGCCTGCTTGAGGTTCGCAATGAAACCGCCGAAATCGCCCCGTTTTCCTGCTATGCCCGCGCCGTAGAAGGCGCGCAGAAAATTTGCCGCCAGGTACTTGACCACGCGCGTCTTACGGATGCGTTTGTCCACGAGCTGCATCACCGCTTCGTACTCTTTCTTGATCCAGGCAGGGTTGGGACTGCCAAGGGTCTGGACGATCCTGGCGAGCCGCGCCTTGATCTCGCCGAGCTTATTCCCATCCTCCGCCAGCGGCGCCAACTCTTCATGCACGCGCGGAAGCTCGTCCTCAAGCCCCAGCAAAATTGGCGTGGTGCCGATGCTCGTGCTCGCCATGATCAGAAGGTCGATGGAAGCGTCGCCGAAGCTCCCGGCAGCCGAGTTCAATATATAGTACTCCGCTTTGTGCCACCCGAGTCCGTGCTCCGATTGCGGGACATAGGTGGCGAGCCACTTGTTCTTCTTTACCGCATCGAGGACCTCGATTGGCAGCCGATGAAACTTCTCGATCGAGCGCTCGATGCTGAGCCCGTCGAAATCTTTGGCGCTGCAGTTCGTCTTAAACCAGCCGGCAAGCTCAGCCCACCGGGTTCTGAGTTTCGTATCATGCAGCTGCATCTCCGGCACAAAACGAAGCGTGGAGTCTATTGCAGTGGTAAGAAAACGTGCAGACCGGTGCGGAGTGCCCGGTGCTGTGCAAAAGGCCTCATAATCCAAATCAAGCTTGATCGGTATTCCTGTGGGCTCCATAGGAAATACAGCCAGGGGAGAAACCCTGCCCTGACCAGCGGAGCGCCCGGCCCGGGCCAGCGCCTCTTCGGCCAACCCCAGCAGCACTTCGATCAACGCTGCTGCGGCCTCATTGCTTCTGCCCTTGTTGAGTTCCTGTTCAGAAACAGCCAGCAGACAGCGTACACCTAGCGCAAGCGCCTTTGCCTCTCCCGCAAGCAAGGCCTCGGCCTCAACAGGCAGCGCTCTGCACTGCCCCATGATACGGCGCAAACGCGCTGCAGCTCCGGCAAGCGGTTCTCCTTGTATTGCCTTAAGGCTGCCGAGTTCCGGAAGACTGCTCTCCAGATCAGTGGGGCCCAGTGCTGCGTTCAGGCTTGCTGCTGCGCCGTAACCCGGAGTCAGGAACCGATAGAGAGATGAATCGCGGTAGGAGCGCGACAGCAGGTCATCCTCGGAATACGCGAACCCGCCGAAGACCTGGCCTGCATCGTAGCCCATGGTCCCGGCTTCAGGACCGAAGGCGAGGGCAGCGATGGTGGAACACAGTAAAGCTAACTCGGATTGCCCCCGTGGGAAGCCGGGGACAGGCGGATTTCGGATTTCGGATTGGGGGCGCAAATCGTACAAGGTCTGGAGCAGCAGACGCCAGGCTTCGGTGCGCGCAATCAGGGCTTTTACGGCGCCGAGCTTTGCGATGCCGTCCCTGCCCTCGGTATCCCGCATCTGGCCCGGGAACTGGACCCTGGCCAGGGCATGCTCCTTCACCCGCTTGCAGAGATAATCGCCAACGCCGAGCGCGATGGCGAGATACAAGCCAGCGTCCGGCTCTTGCTCGCTGTCTGATACCAGGATCGCCTGCTTCCTGACCGAACAGTCAAGGGTGATGTCAACAAAAGCCGCTGCCCTGAAACCGATGGCCGGCGTCAACGTGACCTTGACCCCTGGCAAAGAGAGCGGCGCCAGATGGCCGCGGCCCTTACTAATGACCAGGAGCGTGTTGCAGGCAGCGATCGGAACCAGGCTGAGTAAACCTTGTATCCGGACGCTGTCGATGGTCTCCTGGATATCGAGGTGGTCGGCGCGAACCGCGGCGATCCCGGACTCCAGCGTGATCTCCGCTTGTTCCAGGATCCTGATGGCACGGAACTGATGCGCTGCGATCAGTCCGAGCGCCGGACTGACCGATGAGAGGACGCGAACGGCATGAGCGGGCTGCTCACGATGGTCAGTGATGAACTGCCGCAGTCTTTCTTCCCATTCCGCGGGCAGCGGCTCCTCTTCCCATTGTTTGACGATCCTGTCCGGGAACAGGCTTGATACTTCCTCATAGGAAATGCGGCCTGGCGCGCTCTGACCATTTGCTTCGGGGACGCTTGGAGGCAGGCCCCAGGCATGGATCCGTTCGTCGACCCGCTTCGCGATATAAAGCGCGTGGAAGAACCGGCTCTCTTCAAGCCGCACTTCGAGGTCCTTGCGTTCCGCTTGAATGGCCTGTGCCTGCGCAGGCCTGCCTTCGTTCGAAAGCATTGCTGAAAGTTTTTTGAGTTCGGCCCCGAGCCGTGTCCCAAGCGCGGCAGGCCAGGACCTTCTTGAGACATCAGCCGATGCAGGCAGACCGGTGACCGCGGCCCGAAACGCGGCTGACGCGTTCAGCACGCCACGACAGGCAGAGAGAACAAGGTCGCCCGGATACCAGAGCGTCTCTTCGAAAGACTCTACCGCAAGATGCTGGCCTGAAACGACATTGCTGCTGAGAGCATTGAGCAATACAGGGAAGGCCGCGCTCTCCGGCCGGTAGATCAGTTTGTGATCAGTATGCCGCCCCCAGAGCGTACGAGTTGGCTCAGCCCGCCAGCAGGATTCGCACTTGATGCAGTTCTCATAGTCAACCCGCACCCCGCCGCGCCCGGCAAAAGGCGGCGCATCGTAGCCATAGACGCGCGCCGGGCAGACCCACCAGAGCCCTGCCTGCGCCATGTCGCCCTGGGCCGATGTCTTTTCAGGCCAGAGCGTCCTGATATGCGATGCGGTCCCGACGCGGTAGGTGTTCGTGGCGAGCTTTGCTTCGAGACTCTGCGTTGGCCTGATGGAATCGAGGTCGCGCGCTTTTTTTTGTGATTCGTTGTAGGCCATCACCGGCTCGGCAAGCAGCTTTTCCACCGGAACTTTCAGGAGGTAAAACCTGAAGGCGTCCCAGAGCGCAGTGCCGAGGGCGGCACAGAACAGCATCAGACCGAACGCGGGGAGCACCACCAGGTCGGTCAGTTTGATGCTCCGCAGCATGATACGCGCCGCCCGCCGGAACTTCTTCTGCAGGGGTAGCGTGTCGTTGGCATAGATCTGTTCCAGTGCCGACAAGAGCGCCGGAGATGTTCTTTTGATCAGAGAACCCAGGGGCCAGGGAAGTAATGCGGCCTCAACATCCCTGCCATTGATATGCAGGACCACGCGGAGCTTCGGGTCCGGCTTTGGGGTCAGCTTCAGCAGGTTCGTGCACCAGAGGCCCCAGGTGATCGGGTTGATCAAAGACTGGACAAGGGGCTTTCCGAGCCTGAGGCTGCTGATGGCCCGCAGAGTATCGGTAACGAGTTCTTTCAGGCCGCGATAAGAAAGGATATGGCTTCGGAGAAACCGTCCGGTCTCGACGAGGCCCGCGCCTGACAAAAAATGAGCAGAGCCGCAGGCCGCGTCCACGGTCCTGCCAAAAAGCACGCTCGACCTCCCGAAGTAGGCCGGCCAGGCGGAAAGATGTTGTGCATTGGCGCCGTAGACGCTCGCCTGGAGCGGAAGAAGATATTCGCGTGTAAGGTTCTTTGCATCGCAGGAGCTGCCGCGCCTGAGGATGCTCTTTACGGCACGGCCGAAATAAAGCCCGGTGGCCGAGGCCGGGCCCGTGAAGTTCGGGAACGGGAGGTCGATGCCGAGACCGGCGGAAGCGCCGCCCACCGCAAGCCCGTCCAGGACGAGCACGGGGCGCTCGCGCCATCCGCCGCTTCTGATGATCTTCGTGCCGTACGATGAAAGTGCCGCGCCTTCCGTAAGCTCTTTGATATAGGGCAGTCCGCGCATCCATTCGAATAACCGGTCATGATCGCCGCGATAGTTGCTCCGCACATTGTCAAGCGGCACGACGTAGCCGAGCGACAAGCTGTCGCGGTTGGTGTAGAGGAACCCGCCCACGTTCAGCTTCGCGGTCCGGCCGCCAATGGCGGCGTTCCTGAGAAGCAGCTCGTAGGCGGCGCCTTCGCCGGGTTTGAGCTTGAACCGCTGCTCGATCAACCCGGGCTTGAGCGACAGGACCGCCTTCACACCCTGAAGATAATGCGGCGCCGTCATGCGCTCGAGCTGCTCCGAATGCACCAGGTGCGAGGCGTCGCCTTCGGCAATGA
This sequence comes from Nitrospirota bacterium, assembly GCA_031427195.1. Classification (GTDB taxonomy): domain Bacteria; phylum Nitrospirota; class UBA9217; order UBA9217; family UBA9217; genus GWC2-56-14. Next base: position 1,290 of record JANPMZ010000306.1, on the reverse strand, counting down.
ACGTCACCCCTGCATACAAAGGCCCGCAATTCGTTTCAACACCGATGACGCGGCCCTCTTTTCTGATGAGCGACGTGACCGTCGTGTTCGTCAGAAGAACGGCGCCTTTTCCGCGGGCCAGATGAGCAAAGTAAGGATCGTACACCGGCCGAAGCACGGTATAGCAGTTCTTGAAAACAGCGGGGTCGGTAAGCTCCACGCCGGCCACATCAAGGCCGTTATGGAGCAGCGTTCCACGGCGATGCACCGTGCGCTCATAGGGTGCTGCTGCGACGGCAGCGGGGCCGAAGCAGTCCTCTGCGGCAAGGCTTTCCGCGAAGTAAACGCAGCCCGACCAGTTCTCGGCCCCGGAGTACACGCCGGCTTCGAGCAGAGCGACGGAGATGCCTGTCCCGGCAAGCGCTCCGGCAGCGGCCACGCCTGCCGGGCCGGCGCCGATGACGATGACGTCGAACCTGTACTGTTTCATAGCGGCCCCCTTTTGGAGATGAAAATATGCAACGAGTGAAGTATGAGTGAAGAAAGTATAGCAAATTTTCGATTATTTGGATACAAGCTACACCATTACACAAACAGGCATAAACCCAGGGGAAATGGATTCAGCCAAAGAATAAGCGGATCAACACCTGATCCACTATCCTACGAATGGGTCGCATCGGGAGCGTCATGATTTTATTGCCGGCCCGTCCCGCTAAAAGATACTTCAACGTAATACAATCCTCGGGACCAGCCCTCTCCCCGTCCTAAAATTATAAAAACCAATTCACCTGCAAACCGCAATTTATCCGCTCCCTCCGTGCGTTTGCTGATTTTCTTTGACAAGAGAACCCATACTCATTACTATTCTCCCAGAGCACTTTATAACGGGAGGAATACCATGGAAAGCTACCGCTACCTGCAGTTCCTGTATCTGATCATACCGCTCACCGTCGGCATCGAGTTCTTTCTGACCGCACACCAGGAGCGAAAGACCCTGAGCAGGGAATCGGCCGCTGCTATCATCATGGATGCGGGAGGCTACCTCTTCACTGCCCTCATCCCGGCGCTGTTCCTGTTTACCATTTTCAGCCTGGCCCAGCACCGCCTGCCGCTCCCTGAGCAGTTCTTGCACCGCCTGGACCGCTACGGGGTCATGTTCTTTTTCCTCGGCTCCTGGTGGCAGATCTTCCTGATCACCGGCCTCCGCGCCCGGCGCGCCGCAGCCTCCGGGAAACCGATCTTCACCTGCGTCTGGTGCCCCTACCTCGCACTGGGCCTCTTCGTTTCCGTCCTGGTCCTCTGGACCGCCCC
>JANPMZ010000305.1:0-4536 GCA_031427195.1 Nitrospirota bacterium | reverse complement strand
GCACGGGGAGCGCTTTGACGCTGTTTTGCGGACGGCAAGTTCCTTCTGATGCACGTTAATGATGGCGGTCCCCGCCCGCATAGTTGCATAAAATGAAAACTATTGGCAGGTTTGTTGCATGGCACGATGTAAAATTTCAATTGACTACCTTTTTAAACTTGTGGTATTGTACATGACCGTAGTATTTAAATCCTAAAGAGGGGGAGTAAAGAATATGAAGAAAGTAGCCGCAGTTCTCGCAGTTGCCGTTATGGTTGTGTCCCTGTTTTCCCTGGCCGTTGCAGCAGAGATGAAGAAGGGTACGGTAAAGGCTGTTGATGTAAAGGCCGGCACGATCACCTTCACGGCCGATGGAGCCCATGCAGATGTTGTGCTCAAAGCCGACAAGTCCGTCAACCTCGGCGCAGTAAAGGCCGGTGAGAAGGTGGAGATCTCCATCGAGAAAGACTCCGTGATGAGCCTCAAGGCAGTTCCCAAAAAAGCACCAATTGGTTGCTAGTAACATCGAATCGCATTGATGGCCGCCTGGCGCCAGGCGGCCATCTCATTTTTCCCTCCTTAGTTCCGTCCGCTGGTCCCGTTGTTCTCACGCTCAAGTAGTTCAATTCCGCATGTCGAGTCTCTTTTGCCAAATAACGAAATTGCTTGATTTCGCGGCTCTTTTTGTCTATTATGGTGGCTCTGTAAAACAAATCCCAAGGAGGCGTACGCAGTGATCAAAGTAAACGTTGAAGAGCTTCAGGAGCAGATCAGGAAATTGAAACAGGCTGCGGGAGAAAAAGCGAAGAAATCAGAAGGGAAAAAATCAGAACCCGAAGCACGCCAGGCGCTTAAGAAGGTCAAGCGGGCCCAGCGCAAACTCCGTTCGACCAAGTCCTACAAGGCAGCGCAGAAAAAGGCCGCTGCTGATGCGGCAGCCGGCGAAAAGGCTTCTGCATAAGGAACGGGGCGTTCCCATGAGTGCTTGTTCCGCTCGGTTTTGTGCGCGAGGCCTCAGCATCTGTGCCGGCATCGCGCTCGTCGTGATGGCCGCGTCATGCGCAGGTACGGTCGACGTGATGCCGGAACCGGTCTCCCCGTCGGTCCCCGCCGTGGCAGCGCCCGTGGTAACTACACCGACGGTCACCGCATTCAGGCAAAGAGGGACCGCGTCCTGGTATGGGAAAGAACTCCACGGCAGAAGGACTGCCAGCGGTGAACTATTCGATCGGTACGGCCTGTCTGCTGCACATCGTACGCTGCCGCTCGGCAGCATGATCCGCGTCACGAACCTGGAGAACAACCGGAACACGAGCGTACGGGTGAACGACCGCGGCCCCTTTATCAAAAGCCGGGTGATCGACCTGTCGTACGGCGCCGCCCGTGAGCTGGGGTTCGTTGCAGAAGGTACGGCGCAGGTCGTGATCGAATGTCTCGACGAGCTTCCCGGAACAACGCCCTTTACGGTCCATGCGGCGCAGTATACCGAGGAAGAGAATGCCCGGCTGCTGAAGGAACGTCTCTCGGAAAAATTCGAGATCATATCGATCCTTCCCGGAGAAACGAACCTCGGCACGCTGTATCATGTAGAGGTCGGCGTTTATGCTACCGAGAAAAAGGCGGAACTCGTGGCCGGCAGGGTCGCGCAGGAAGGCCTTGAACCGGTCGTGATCAGAAAAGATCAATGACCTGCAGCACGTGAGAGACCGGCGCAGGCCGGGCAGGATACTATACTAACTATGAAGATAAGCGTCATCAGCGGCACCCTTGAAAAATTGAAGACCGGAGCAGCGGTCCTTCCCGTGTTCGAGGACGGAAAGCCCGGCCGGGAGCTGGAACGTGCGGACCGGAGCCTGGACGCCATGATCTCCCGGCTCATTAAACGGGGAGATTTCACTGCCAAGCCCGGCAACGTCCATCTTCTCTATCCCGAGGGAAGCATGGCTGCCGAACGGCTCATCCTGGTGGGGCTCGGCAAGCGGTCGGACCTGACCCTGGACCGGCTCAGGCTGGCGGCAGGCAAGGCAGCCTCCCATGCCCGGAGCAACGGGGCCGAATCAATAGTGTTCGTTTCTGAAGGACTCGGTCCGGATGCTGAAGAGACGGCGCAGGCGCTGACCGAGGGGAGCATGCTCGGGCTTTACCGGTTTCTGAAATATAAAACGAACGACGAGAGCGGTACACGAAAAGAGCTCAAGGCTGTCACGCTCCTCGCCGGGACGGCTGCATCGGTTGCAGCAATGCGCAAGGGCGTGAGTGCCGGTAAGATCATCGCCGAATCAACTGCTCTGGCGCGCGACCTGGTGAATCATCCCGGAGCGGACATGACGCCGACGGCTCTGGCCGGCCAGGCCCGGAACATTGCCCGGCAGTACGGACTGAAGATTCAGGTCCTCGAACGGAAGCAGATCGAAAAACTGGGCATGGGCGCGTTCCTTGGCGTCGCGGCCGGGAGCATCCAGCCTCCCAAGTTCATCATCATCGAGTACCGTGGCGGAGGCTCCCGCCCGTTCATTGCGCTTGTGGGCAAGAGCATCACCTTCGATTCCGGCGGCATCTCGATCAAGCCGGCCGAGAACATGGACCGGATGAAGGACGATATGTCCGGCGGCGCAGCCGTGCTCGGCGCCATTCGCAATGCAGCGGCGCTCAAGCTCAAACTGAACATCGTGGGCCTGCTTCCCGCGGCGGAAAACATGCCGGGCGGCAGGGCCTTGAAACCCGGTGACGTGCTCCGCACTTTGTCCGGCCAGACCATCGAGATCGTCAATACGGATGCTGAAGGAAGGCTGATCCTTGCGGATGCTCTTGCGTACGCCTGCAGATACAAACCGTCCGTGATCGTCGATATTGCGACGCTCACCGGCGCCTGCACCATCGCCCTGGGACATGAGGCTATCGGCATGCTCGGCGCCTCAGACCAGTACAAACAGCAGATGCGCGCAGCCGGTGAGAAGACCGGAGAGCGCGTATGGGAGCTTCCGCTCTGGGAGAACTATTATGACCAGATCAAGAGCGACATCGCTGATATGAAGAACACGGGCGGCAGGGCGGCAGGGGTCATCACGGCGTCCGCGCTTCTGTCCAAGTTCGTTGGGAAATACCCCTGGGTGCACCTCGATATTGCCGCGACAGCATGGACCGAAAAGGACCGGCCCTACACACCCAAGGGCGCGACCGGCATCGGTACCAGGCTCCTGACCCAATTCTTAAGGGATTTTGGAAAATAACCGATCTGCGTTAGGCAAACCGTGGTCTATGCACCCTGATCTATCATACGACGAGGCTGTTGCGAATCGCGAGAAGATCCTCATCATGGGGAAGTTCTACAAAGCGGACGTGTTCGTTGCTTCTTCGAGAGGCCGGCGGTTCGTGGTCAAGGATTTCGGGAACAAAGGGTTCTTCGAGCGGAACCTCGTGGGGCGCATGGTCATTGCCCGTGAGTGCCGGGCCTATGCGGCGCTTGCCGGCATCGACGGCCTCCCGTCACGGTACAAGCGGCTCACCCCCTTCGCCATCGCCATAGAATATCTTGAAGGCAGGGACCTCGGCAGTCATCTTCCGGGCGAGCTTGGGCCGGGGATCATCAAACAGTTCGAACTGATCATCGCTGATCTGCACGAGCGCGGCTGGGTCCATCTCGATCTGCAACGCCGCTCGAATATCCTGCTGGTGGACGGCAAGGTCTTTGTCATAGACCTGGCGTCGGCCTTTCATCCCGGGGGAGTATGGTTCATCGGCCGTTGTCTGACCTGGGCGCTCAGCCTGGCCGACCGGCTGTCGCTCGTCAAGCTCAAGAGTCTCTATGCCCCGGAACTGATGAGCGCTGAAGAACGGATGTGGCGGACGCTCAGGAACCTGGTCATGCCGAGAAAATGGTAAGCAGGAACAATCGTCCGCGTGATCGGGATGATGAAACGTTGAACTCATGAAGGAGCGTATAATGGCGGAAAAAGGGACTTTGCAGTACAAGCTTACGAAGATCACGGGCAAGACAGTGCTGGCAGCTATCGTGTGCGGCATTATGTTCTGGCTGGCAAAGGACAAGATTCTCGAACCAATCTGGTTCGTGCCAGGCGCAGTCCTCACCCTCCTGGGCGAAGGGTTGCGGCTCTGGGCCGCCGGCCACCTCCGGAAGAACAAGCAACTCACCACCACCGGTCCCTATTCCTACGTCAAGAACCCGCTCTACATCGGGACGCTTCTCATCACGCTGGGCTATAGCGCCATGGCCCTGAGTTACTGGATCATGATCGGCGGCTTCGTGTGGTTTTTCATCTATTACGCTCCCTACAAAAAGAAACAGGAGAACGAGAAGCTCATCGGCAGCTTCGGCCAGCCCTGGGTAGAGTTCGACAAGGCGGTGCCCGATTATCTACCGCGCCTCTCGCCCTATCCGGGCAGGGGAACGAATTGCTGGAGCTTTGCGGTGGTGAAGGAAAACTCGGAGCATGAGACCGCCATTGGCGTGCTTGCCGGCCTTGCCGTGCTGCTGTACCTGCTGGTGCGGTAAATCAGTTCGTCGCTCTGGCGGCCCGACGATCCGGCGCCTGATGA
>JANPMZ010000304.1:0-2226 GCA_031427195.1 Nitrospirota bacterium | reverse complement strand
TCACGGGGATACTCATCGGGCAGCTGCGGAAAGGGGCTCGACGAGAGGATCGAACGGTTAGCGGCCTGATCGAAATAAAAGTTCCCGCTCGACTCCTGCAGTTTCACCTCACCGACCCTGCCCGAACGGAGGATCCTGAATATGACCTTAGCTTTGGCTTCCCTGACGCCCGGAGGAGGGTTCCAGTTCCGCGCGATCTTCTCACGCACCAGGGGGAGGTATCCTGAAAGGCCGGGAAGCTGATTTTGCTGTCCCGCTGAAACGGCTACTGCCTCTTGTTTTGCGGCAGCTCCAACAGGGGAAGCGGGCACCGAGGGCGCAGCTGGCTTTTCTTTTTCCGCTATCGCATCAGGCTGCTGCCCGACCTTTTTTTGCGTTGTCTTTGACGCGCCAAGATCGGGCATGGCGCTCTTCGCCGCCGCGGGAACTTTTACCTTGGGTGCTGCATGCGTCTTGGGCGATGTTCTTTTCTGCACCGGCGCCTCCGGAGGTTTCGGCAACAGAGGCGCGGCGTCCTGGGAAAGCGCCTGGTCGACCGCTGTCGGGGCGCTCACCAGCATGACCTGGTAGGAGATCGGGACCGAGACCTTCGAGGACGCTGCAAAGCTGAACACCAGGAACGCGGCAATGAGCAGTCCGTGGATGATGAATGAAAAAAGTACCGCTGCAACAAGCTCCTGGTCAGACTGTCCGGTCCTTTTCCAGCGGATCAACCTCATTTCCCGGTCTCGCCTCCGGCCGCCGGTTCGGTCACCATGCCGAGACGGTCGATGCCCGCCCGCTTTACGATGTCCATCACCTGCACCACTGCGCCGTAGGGCGCGTCACGGTCGGCACGGAGATAGACATTGATCTGCGGCTGCGTTTTACGGATCGAGTCGAGCACGTCCCGGAGCTTGCTGATATCCACGCGCTCCTTTTCCACGAACAACTCCTGAGCGCGGGTAACCGTCAGCACGATGCGGTCCTCCGGCTTCACCGTATTGGCCCCGGACTTCGGCAGGTTCACGTCGAGCCCCCGGCTCATCATGGGAGAAAGGATCATGTAGAAAAACAGCACCACGAGCAGCACGTCGATGAGCGGGACCAGGTTCAGCTCACGCATGATGGTGCTGTTCCTGCGCTCAAAGCTCATGGCTGCCTCCGAACGAGTGTCCGCTGTATGAAGCTCAGGAACTCCATGGAGAAGGAGTCCATCCTGGTCGCGATGCCCCGGATCTTCTCGGAGAAATAGTTGTAGGCGATCACTGCGGGAATGGCGACGAACAGCCCCATGGATGTGTTGATGAGCGCTTCAGCAAGCCCCGGCGCCAGCGCGCTGATGTCACCCGACCCCTTCAGCCCAATGCTGTAAAAAGCGTTCATGATGCCCCAGACCGTACCGAAAAGCCCGAGCAGCGGGCCGACGGTGCCGGCAGTGCCGAGGAACGCCAGGTAGCGCTCCATGTACGAGATCTCGTCCTGCGTCGTGACCTTGAGCGCCCGCTCTATCTCTTCGCCCAACATCTTGCGGTCCTCATCGGTCACTGTATTGTTCGGCAGCGACTTGACGATGGATTCAGCCTCCCGGTAGCCTTCCCTGAACAACGTGGCCATGGGGCTGAACTTCTTTTTTTCAGCATACGTTAAGAGCTCCTGAACGTCCTTGGTCCTGCGGAACTCCGTCATGAACAGCTTCGACTCCCGTTCCGCCTTCCGCAGATACTGATACTTCATGAGGATCATAGCCCAGGTCACGACCGAGACCCCCATCAGGAGCACTGCGATAAACTTGCCCATCCAACCGGACTCCAGGAACAGACCGAGGATACCGCTTCCTATACCCGGTGTCGTACTTACCGCCAGTGCGAACATTCACATACCTCCGTTAATTATAATAAAAATTCGTAACTACTCGGGTTGTCAGCCGTTTCGTGCGATGTGGCCTTTTTTGGACCAAGCCGACCGTGTCGGCGTGATTTACGGCAACGCGGTTGCCTTGGTCCACAGGGAAGTAAGCGATTGACCTGAGTAGTTACAAAAATTCAACATTCAAATTTACGACACAGCTATCGTAAATATTGAATTTTGAGTATTAAATCCGGATCAGAAGACGCCGATCACCTTCCCCATGTCGCTCACCTCATATCCGCCCATGCTCCTGATCTGGTCGCGGAACGCGGTGTCCTCGCGGATGATGCCGAGCAGCGCCTGGAACAGCGGGACGGCATAATATTGCTCCAGGAT
>JANPMZ010000303.1:0-5783 GCA_031427195.1 Nitrospirota bacterium | reverse complement strand
GACTATTGGGGACGTTGTTTCTAATTATGACATTAATCATCAACATGCTTTTCCAGCCTCTCGATTGCCCGCGAGATTGCCGATGTATTCACGCCAACGTGCCGGGCGATAGCCGCTGCGGTCAGCCCGAGCTCTGCTCTGCTGCGTGCGGCAATAAGCGCCCGCGTATCGCTCACTTTCCTGCGCTTACCACCGCCCTTCAGTTCTATAATGCTAATTCCTTGTCTTCGACATTCCTCATCAATAATCTTCTGAATGGTTTTACCGGCTCGCATGGCTTTAACCTGACGAAGCTGGCTTTCCTTTGTTTTCTTCAGAATATTATGAACGAATTCTCCTCCGCCCAGTATTCGTTCGTCGAAATCTTCCTTCTGCCCTCTCCTCTGCATGGACAGCACCTGGGACCAGCCGCCCTGGCTGCGAATTAGTCCGCCGCCGGTCAGTTCCTTGATGTTGCCTTGACCGACGCCATCGAGCATGAACGCCCGGTATGCATGAAGGGCTTTTCTCCGGGTATTGCCGAACTGGGACAGTACGTACTCTGCGTCCACCCAAGGATGCGTTGCCTTGCCGATGATTGTCCTGTGGCCGCTCCATGGGTAGCGGTTCAATTCCTCGATGGTCTTGACGATGCCGGCACGGAGGGGATGAAGGTGGATGTACCGGACAAGGGCCAGCAGATAGTTGTCTTCATCGCAGAGAATGGATTTATAGCGATTTTCAAAAAGGTGGCCAGTGCGTTTGTGACGGCGGTTATAATACTGGGCATACCAGGTAAGCAGCTTTCGCATGACGCTGGAGATGCCTTGTTTGCCGCTTTTAAAGAGGATATGAACGTGGTTGCTCATAAGCGCCCAGGCATAGACCGTGCATTGCCCTTCCGTTATCGTGTCGCCTAAGCGTTCCAGGAAACGGCTCCGATCCTGATCATCATCAAAGATATCAGCTTTATTGATGCCCCGCACCATGATGTGGTGCAGTGCTCCAGTGACATCGAGTCTGGCTTTTCGTGGCATGGTTGAATAATATGAAAATTCTGTTCCATTGTCAAGCTATTTGATTAATTAGAAACAACGTCCCCAAGATGTGTTCCCCCGGTATTCCGGATAGTCACGTTGATAGCCAGATCTTCCCCGCTTTTCAGAGTAGCGCTGGAAAGGGACACATCCGAAGCAAAAACCGCCGGGTTCGGCTTGAGGCTGGCAAAGAGTTTCAGCGCCATGGCGGTTTCGTAGGCGCTCCCCTGCCAGCTTCCGTCACCGGCCTGAACCGAGGTAACGTAATTGAGGCCCGTTTCCAGGGTCTGTCCCTGCAGGCTTCCGTTCAGCATCAGGGTCGTCAGTGCGTAGGTAGTATCGTGAACCGTGGAGGGCGAGCTGCCGAAGCCGCCGTCGACGTTCTGTTTCGTCGCGATCCATGCAACCGCCTTGGTTATCCCGTTCGTAACGGACGAGCCGTAGCCGTAATTCTTTAAAGCTGCAACCACGAGCGAAGAAAGCATGACGTCCCCCGGCGAATCGGGCAGCACGCTCCAGCTCCCTTCGGAATTCTGCCTGGAAATAAGATAGCTCACGCCGAAAGAGGTCACGGATTTATTGTCGAACCTGGCTGCAATAAGTGCTTGAAAAACCAGAGCGGTATCATAGACATTGCTGGCAAAACCCGGGTAGTAGCCCCATCCTCCGTCTGTTCCCTGGTAGGAAACGATCCGTGATATGTCAGCACTGACATCAGCACCCGCTCCCGTCAACGAAATAATTCGTTTAGCAAGGAAGTCGTTGCTCTCGAGCGTAAAATTGTTCATCCAAGAGAGGGCATTCTGATAAGACGAGTCGGACTGGCCGAGTAGTCGGTAGGAATCGACCACGGCGAACGTATCTCGGTAACTGTTCAGGGAACCCCAGTTCCCGTCCGCTGCCTGATTGGCTTTCAGCCAGGTGAGACCGTTGGCGACAGAGGCGCTTTGGGCAAAAGCGACAGAGGCAATAAAAAATATGTTCAGGAGAATGAAAAGCACTTTTAAGGGGATTGCTTTCCTGATTTTCCAGCATCTCGTCATTGCGCACCTCTGGTTAAATTAACGTTGTGATTGTAAAATAGTATGTGATATTCTGATAAATCCTAACCCACTCTGATACTCCAGCACTGTACTGCCGGCATCTAAGTTCCCGTTCAGTTCACTGCGATCACTTTTCCCATATCCCCTTGTAGCCGTTTGGTGCAACGTCCCACTCTAGCCAGCCCTCAGAAGGGTGGTCTTTTCTAGGCGACGACCATTTAATTGTTTTGCTGTAGAATCCGTCAGGATAGTTGTTGCATTTTGGCCCCTTGAAGTTCAAACTCACGGTCATAGTTCTGGGAGCGCTCCATCTTTCCCAATCAGTCCTTGATGTTAATCCTACAGTGAAGTGTTTTTCCCCGGCCTGACAAAACAAAGAATGGAAGATCGTTGCCTTTCTTGTCAATGTCCATTCAATTGTATTCCCTTTTTGAATTACCTGAGGGCCGCTTGGTGGCTGAATGATTTTCCCGATTTCAATTTCTTGGGGGTAGGTTACAGTTATTTTTGCATTCTCTAACGTGGTCCTCGCAGACACATGAATGCCGATTGCATTTTGAAATCTCTGTCCCGCCTTAATTGAACCCCAAGCGCCTGGTGTTTGGTCAATTACAAAAAATGGCGGATCGCATTCTTCATATTCACCACAAGCCGTGACGCCAAGTGACAGACATAGTAACAGCGTAATGTACTTATATATTTTGAAATTCATTTTTTCATCCCTACCAGAAACACAGTTCATAATCAATGGTTTTGTTGATTATAATCGTGTCCTTGTATATAGCTCCTTTATCAAAGTAACCGCCGTTCAAACCGGCATTCCATCCGAATTCAAGTATTGCAGCCGGCCTGGCTAAAAACACGAGAGGGTATGAATACTGGTAAGCAAAATCGTAGATATCGTAAATGCTCCCTTGTATGGTGACATTCTGCACGCAAGTCGATCCGTCCCATCTTGTATATGGCGTTGTTACGGGATCTCTTGGGGACGTTGTTGCTATTTGATACTTCCATCTTTCGCAGTTGACTTATGACATCTTGGCGTCATTGTGTCCTGTGTTTCTTTCTCGTGGTGCGATGCAGCAATTCACCACCCAAGCGTGAGCGCCGAGAACTTCATCCGGTACAGCACGATCAGCGTGAACAAGAGATAGAGTACGAGCGTTGCCGCGGTGAGCGTGCGCTGGAGCTGCGGAATGACCCGCACCATGCTGCCGCGGTTCCTCCAGGGCATCAGGACGCCTGCACCGAGGCCGGTGACCGCGCCGCCGAGCAGGGTGGCGTAGAGCGCGTATCCGATATAGCCGTACTCTTTCTGCAGACAACAGAAGGGGCAGTGATGGGTGGGAAGTTCATAGATGTAGAGGCTGATGAACGAGATGAGCGACGCAACACCGACGAGGAAGGCGACCAGACTTGCTGCGGAGAAGAACCAGCCGCCCTTGCCCTTCCAGTAAAATACGAGGCCGCTCGCAAAGGTTACTGCCATGGCCGCGAAAAAGGCGATCGCCATGGGTTTCGCCGGGAGTGCTGCGATATCTCCGCTGATGTTCCGCGTGTCCTGGCTGAACAGCGCGCCGCAGCAGGACGTGATGATGTCGGCATGGAGACCGCTGAAATACTGATACTGATCGTAGGCTTCAAAAAGCATCATCGGTGCGATCACAAGAAGCAAAGCGTACTTTGCCCGGATGAGCGGGTAATCGTACCCCCGGGTGTCGGCGTAGTTCACGATGAGCCAGGTCCCTGCCAGAAGAAAGTTCACGATCTTGAGCAGCAGCACGGGATAGCCGTAATCGTTCACATTGAGTGTTCCTGCGGCGCACATGGCGCCTACGAACAGGCCATGCAGATTGTCGGCAGTGTAGATATAGAGGAAGAGCGACAGGATCTGGAACACGAAGGTATAGGCCAGGATGGTCGAGACGAGATAGGTCTGGCGCTCAAGGCTCAGCTGGAGCTCGCTGCCGCTCTTGATGTTCCAGAAAATGAGTATCCGCACACCCACAACACCTGCCAGCAGTACCATGATGCCCGCAAGGAGCGACATGGTCATGAGCGAAAGGACTGCGGGATGGAGAATCATGGCTTTGGCCCGGAGGAAGTTACAGCGCCGTCTCGCATCTCAACGACCCGGTCTGCCAGGGGGGAATCGAATACGATGGGATCGTGGCTCGCGATCAGGACGGTTTTGCCTGCTTGTTTAAGCATGCCCACGATCGTCATGAACTCACGGGAGAGCGCAGTATCGAGATGGGCTGTGGGCTCGTCGGCAATGATGACCGCAGGATCATTGATGAGCGCACGGGCAATGGCAACGCGCTGCAGCTCGCCGCCGGAAAGCCATTCAACAGGCGATTTTGCATGGCGCGCAATGGAAAACTGCTCCAGAAGCTCACCTGCGCGCTTTGCGAATTCGCGATGGTCCTCACCCGTTGGGTAGGCAGGCAGCATGACGTTCTCAAGCACCGAGATGCCTTTCAGGAGATTGAACTGCTGGAACACGAATCCGAAGGTCCTCCGCCTGATGTCGTTCAAAAACCGCTCCGGCAGACTCGTGATCTCAACTCCTGCCGGATCCTCCGAAGCCATCCATGCGGCCCGCATTCCCGACAGCACGATCCTGCCCGACGTGGGGCGTGCCATGCAGCCGATGAGTGTCATGAGCGTGGTCTTGCCCGAACCACTCGGGCCTTTGAGGATCGTGACCTTTGCCGGTTCGATGTCGAGGCTCACGTCACTGACCGCGACGAAATGGCTCGCCTTGCCCACGTGGAAGCTTTTGGTTATGTTCGTAAGTGAGATCATGTTCATGTTACGACCTCATGGCGGCATCGGGATCGATGGTGGCCGCGCGCCAGCAGGGTATGATAGTGGCAAAGGTGTAGGGCGCCACGGTCAGGAAAAAGAGCACGCTCAGCTGGTAGGCGTCCACTGCCGGCATCAGCTTGAACTGCGGGTAGAGCACGGACCAGCCTTTGAGCACGGGCTGGAACAGCGGGGCAGAGAAAAAGTAGACATGGACGTAGGCCGCGATGACGCCGAAGAAGAAGGCAGAGAGCGAGATGACCGCCCCCTCCCAGAACTTAAGCAGCAGCACGTCCGACGTTTCCCATCCGATGGATTTCAGGATACCGATCTCCTTCCGCTCTTCCGCAGAGAGGCCCGTTGCCCGATCCCAAGCGAAGATGATGAAGGAAAGCACCGCCGCGATCATCATGACAAGCATCATGCCGCCCCGCCAGTCGAAAATGGCATCGTAAGTCCGAAGCATCTCGCTTTTCAGTATAGGCCGCGTGTCCGGGAACCTGTCAACGATTTTTTCCGCCACTGTGGCAAGCTCGCGGGAGTTTGCGACCGTTAAAGCTAAATCTGTTGCATGGCCCCTGGGAAACTTGAAAAGCTTCCGGAAGTCGAGATCCGACATGATCACGAGGTCCGCTGCCGCAAGCTCTGATTCGTGGGGCAGGACTTCTTGGATCTCGAGCATGATTGGCGCCTGGTTATCGTAGCTCTGGAGCACGATGACGTCCCCCACGGTCGCGCGGCGCAAGCGTGACACGCCGCTGCCGATCTTGATGAACCCGGCAGGCATATCAGCGGTCATGACGGTCAGGTTCCCGCCCGAAGGCGCATCATAGTAATAGCCCCAGAGCCGGGGTTTGACGTCGCGCACGCCGCGAAGAGCAGCAATCTCCTTTGCATAGGCCAGCGGCACCAGGTC
>JANPMZ010000302.1:0-2871 GCA_031427195.1 Nitrospirota bacterium | reverse complement strand
TATAAATACGGTTGTCCAGAACCGGACCAACAAAAAACCGCCCCGGAAAAAATCCGGGACGGTTTATCTTTGCTCTGCTGTGGCTACTATGCAAGAAACAAATTACTTTGCGTTGATGAGCTTTCTGACATAGAGCTGTTGTACGATCGAAAGGACGTTGCTCAGGGTGATATAGAGCAGCAAACCGGCCGGCAGCCAGGCGAACAGGAAGATAAAGGCGACGTTCATGTACATCATGATCTTCTGCTGCTGCGGGTCCACCGAGGTCGAGGTCATCTTCATGGTAAAGACCATGCTGACGCCCATCAGCACCGGCAGGATGTAGTAGGGGTCAAAAACCGAAAGGTCCTTGATCCAGAACGAGATGAACGGCGACTGGCGAAGTTCGATCGATACGGATAGCACGTTGTACAGGGCAACGAAGAACGGTAGCTGCAGCAGCATGGGCAAACAACCACCCAGGGGGTTCACCTTGTGGTCCTTGTACAGCTTCATGATCTCCTGGTTCATCTTGGAGGGGTCCTTCTTGTATTTCTCACGAAGATCGGTCATCTGCGGCTGAAGCTTCTTCATCTCCTCCATCGCGGTAGCGCTCTTGAGCGACGGATAGAACAGGATGAGCCGCACCACGATCGTGAGTAGAATGATTGCAATGCCGTAGTTCCTGGTGATGGCGTAGAACTGCTCCATAAGCCAGAACATGGGCTTGGCCAGAATGCCGAACCACCCGTAGTCGATCATTTGCTCCATGCCGTGTCCCTGTGCCTTGAGCAATGAGGAGCTCTTGGGGCCGGCGAAGAGCGTAAACTTATGCTCATCGGACGCGTCCTTGACCGTAAGACGCGTTTCGACCAAGTCGCCGATTTCCGCGGGAGCCGTAGTTTTCGTGGTCGTGACGATGCCCGGACTGCCATGGACCAGCGTCGCGGTAAAATATTTATCCTCCTGGCCCAGCCATTCGATGGCGCCCGCGTGCTGCACCTCACCCGTGATATCGCCAAGCTTTTTCGTGATCAGCTTGCCGTCAACCATGGTCACGATACCGACGCGACCGCTGGAGTCACCGCTGATCTTGTCCGATATGCCAAAGTCCGTGCCGAGGGCCAGCGTGTATCCATCAAGGCCCTTCGTGCGGACCGCCAGGTCAACCTTATACTCATTGTAGTGGAACGTGAGGCTTTTTTCGATCAGCATGCCGCCCGGCCCGTTGTACGTAAGAACCAGTGTCTGGGACGGCCTTTTCTCACTGAGCTGCACCTGGTCCAGATTGGCCTGGTATTCGACGCGCGCTACATTCGACAAGTCCTTGTCCAGCGGAACAATTGTCAATGGAAACACGAGCTCATCGGCCTGGCCGTTATAGACGGTGAAGAGCTGTACTTTTCCCGGTTCCTTCAGCGGCTTGACCTCTTTTTTGGCCGTGCCCATGATTTTCTTGTACAGGACGTACAGGCCGACTTCGGTTTTGTCGGCTTCGATATACTTTTTCAATTCCCAGTGCTTGACCACACCGCCGGCCGTGCTCAGAACGACCTTAATGAGATCGCTCTCGATAACAATGTCCTTTCCCTCGACTGCGGGGACAACAGAACCGGCAACTGCGCTGGAACGCTGTCGTACCACCGGCTGCGTAGAGACCGCTTCGCGCGATACTGCCGCGTCTGTCCGGGCCGCGTCTGTCGGCTCAGGCTTCGGCGGCGGGGGCGCCGGCGCGAAAAAACTAACATACGCCAGAAACACCAGGAGCGAGAGAGAAAGGGCAAGAATGAATCTTCGTGTTTCCATGAATCCTCCGAAATTACCGTACCGGGTCGTATCCGCCCGGATGAAAAGGATGACATTTTAAAATGCGGACCAGCGTCATCCAGAGCGCTTTCGCCGTGCTCTTTGTCTTAAAGGCCTCGAGTGCATACTCGGAGCAGGTCGGGACGAACCTGCAGGATGGCGGGAGTACGGGAGAAAGAAAACGCCGGTACAGGCGTATACCATAAAGAAAGAGATACTTCATCGCTCTGCGCCCACCCGTTTCTGATCTCGAAGAGCTGTTTTCTGCAGCAAAGAAGAAACGGCCTTCAGGATGCGCTCATGATCTGCCGTAAGTATGCCCTGCCGGGCCACGAACACAAGATCATACCCCAGTGTATATTCCCGGAGCACCCGAGAGATGCAGTCTCTGACCTGTCGCCGGAGCCTGTTCCGCCCTACGGCGTTCGCCAGTTTTTTGCCGACCGATACACCTACCCTGAAGTTCCCGAGCTCGTTCCGGGTATAAAAAAGAGAAAGACCGTCAACTGACAGTCTTTTACCCTTCATGGTAGCTACAAACTCTGAATTTTTGCGTATCCGCTCGCTCTTCCGATATGCGTACGGCATCAGGCACACCCGACCGGAAAACTAGACAGAAAGACGTTTCCGTCCCTTTGCCCTACGGCGATTGATGACGTTCCTGCCCGTGGCCGTGCTCATTCGCTTTCTGAAGCCCTGTGACCGTTTCTGTTTGAGATTGCTCTTTTGCGCGGTTGTTTCCGACATCGTCCTGCTCCTTCTGTTTTGTTATGAATAGGGGGCTATTATAAGCGAAAAAAGGAATATGTCAAGCAAAAAACCGGTCGCTTTCCGGAGGCCGGGAAACTGCTCCCGGTTAAACGGAATGGCCATTTTTCCGTGGATCAGGTATTAACTCCGGGCGAACACCTGATCCTTTTTGACTTTCCCCGGTATTTTTGATACTCTGTAGAACATGAAAAAAGGTGTTGATCATATCGGCGTCGGTGTCGGCGGCATCATCTATGACCGCGACAACAGGGTCTTTCTTGCCAGACGGGGAAAAGAGACCAGGAACGAATCAGGCAAATGGGAGTTTCCCGGCGG
>JANPMZ010000301.1:0-3486 GCA_031427195.1 Nitrospirota bacterium | reverse complement strand
GCCGATGAGCATGAGCTCTTCCGAAAGGTAAAGGGAGTTCGTGTCGAGCACACTGCCCGACAGCAGTTCGGTGCCCGTGACTATGATTTCAGCGCGCATATCTTCGTCAGTCTTGCATCATAATTCAAAGTAGGCACCCTGTTAGGCACCCTGTAAGGTGCGAGTATCGGACAGAATTGTATTGTATCATTGCAATGCGCATACAGTCAATGAAAATTGATTTTCACAAAAGCTCATATACCCATATTTTCCCGTCTGCCCTCGCCTCTTCAACCCTTTTCACGAGCCGTTTCTTATGGAGGTTCAAAAGCCGGGTGCCGCTCGTGTTCGGTTCAAACTTCCTGGCGTCCGAGAGATCTTTGGAGGTGGCTTTCTTTTTTTTCACGATAAAGTCGAGCGTGTCCTTAAGATAATTGTTCAGATTTCCCAAAACAACTCGGTTGTTGTCCCGCATTTCGGCCATGATTGCCAGGTCCTTGCGTTCCAGCGCGACTTCGATGTTCTCCTTCTGGTTTTCGTTCAGTCCGATCAGAAGAAGATACTTGTCCCCGTACTCGCCCGAAAGTAGCCGCGAAACGAGCTTGGTCACGATCTCATCGGCGCAGGAATAGTCGATCACCCCGATCTTCGAGAAATCGAGGGCCACTGCGGCGCCATCAGGTTCTTTTTCGATGTCCCGTTCGATCCGCTCCCGGATCGTCTGGCCCGAGGGCCGGGTCACGAGGTCCTTCGAGCCGTTGCCGAGTTCTTCTTTTAAGAGTTTATAAAGGTCATATTTCGTCATAGTTTGATGCGAGTTCCAAGCATGAGTCGAGTGATATAGGCTTCAAAAACTTCGGGCGAAAGTTCTTTCAACACTTTTCGCTCTTCCACCATCTTCCGGTGATCACGCTTTTCGCGCGCCGCTTCCGCGCGACTTAGGGAGCAGTAAATTTTGAGCGCCTGGTCATGGTCCTGATCTACGGCAACAGGCGCTACGATGTTCACGAGCGGTAGAACATTTTCCATAAATCCGTATACCGGCGTCATAGAGGGACCTTCCCTCCTGATGAGCGCCGCCAATTCGTCGTCGTTCGGTCCGCCCGCGCTCGCCTCGCGGGGTGACCGAAGAAAGGCTTTCGCATAAAAAACCCGGGCTTCGGAACGTCTCTGCTGCGGCGCCAGGGAGTTGCCGAGAAGACAGAGGAGCCGGGCATTGTCCGGATGCTTTTCCAGAAGTTTCCTGAGCGAACGTTCCGCCTGTTCGTACTGCATCACCTCAATATGAAGAGACCCCAAACACAAATCAGGCGGGATGAAAAAGTCCTCGTTATTCCCGATCAGGCTGATCACTCTTCTCACCAGCGCTTTTCGAAGTCCGTCGCCCCATTGATCAAAGGAAGAGGATCCGACTTTTTTCCACAAAGACAGTGCCGCGGCTTCGGAATTGAGCGACTCGATTCCCCACAAGACATCGCCCCATTCAAGGGCCATGGTCTTTCCGTCAGCCGCATCCGCGAATTGCGGATTCTCCCTGATGAGGTCGCCGAAGATCGAGGCGGCCTTGTCCAGATCGAGTCTCGCCAGGGCGGCGTATCCTTCGCCGAGCTTTATCCGGTCCTGGCCAAAGAGGTCCAGTTGAGATTCAACGGTCTTTTCGTCACTCAGCTCTTCCACCGAACACCTTCTGCGCGCGAAACTGGCTCACGGCACATATTCCATGATGAAATCCAGGTAGCCCTGTATACCCGCGGTGGCTTTATGCCTCTTCACTGAAGCCAGAATCTTCCGCACTGCTGCTTTCACTTCATCCCGTGAAAAATTCCCCGTACTCAGCGTTAGCCTGAGCTGCTGATTGATTGCCCTGATAACGGCATCGGCAGAGACCGCTTCCGGATTCATCGAAAGTTTGTCGAG
Source organism: Nitrospirota bacterium (assembly GCA_031427195.1). Lineage (GTDB taxonomy): Bacteria > Nitrospirota > UBA9217 > UBA9217 > UBA9217 > GWC2-56-14. The sequence goes on along the minus strand of JANPMZ010000301.1, from coordinate 1,590 downwards.
CGAAAGCATGACCGACGAGTCCGTAAGTTCCGGGTCCGCCAGATAAACGTTTTTTATAGCGCTTTCAATGGCGTGAAGGAGGTCTAAATATTTGTCGTCCTTCCATGAAATGGTCGGCATCCCTGATTTTCCGACCGAGAACAACTCCGGCAGCGGCTTCAGTTTATAGACAAGTTCCCCCTTCTCCGACCTCATTCGCACCAGACCGTCTTCGTGCTCATGAAACCAAATAGAGAGCGCCGACTCTTCACTTTTATCATCCAGCGTTGTCCATTCGCTGATAGCATTGAGCTTTTCCTTGAATTCCTTGTCCATGAGCATCCCCTTATCCACCGCAGCACTTTTTAAACTTTTTTCCGCTGCCGCAAGGGCACGGATCATTTCTCCCAGTTTTTTTTCTATGTTCCTGCGCGGGGTTGGTCAGGCCGCGCCCCCATTCTTCCAGCGGCATTCCCATGCCGCCATAATTTACTTTTGTTTTCACCGAAAGAACGTTGCCATGGACGCTTACTTCAGTCGTCTCTTGAATATCATTGTCCCGCTGCCTATCGTCCTCCCTGGAAAGTTCCTCTTGAATTCGATCAGCGTCATCTTTCCTGCCCATATCCTCATACACATTCATCTGCCGTTCGAGCATGTCGCGCTTGTCCCTCACCCCGGAAACCGCAAGGCCCTGCTTCAAAATCTCCGCGGCCCGCCCAAGATCATGGTCCTTCCTCTTCCAAAACGAGTAGCAGTCCGCCCATCCGATCCAGCCCCAACCCCATCGAGGGTCAGCCGCAAGCCATTCTCCAAAAAGGTCATCCGACTTCCTCGTATCCCCCATCTGCGCATAAGCGTCGCCAATGGCTCTCCTCATGCTTTCGATGGTCAAATCCTGCTCTTCCCCGAGGCGTGGAATGACCTCTTCGCAAAAACAGATGTTTTCACGGCAATACGCGGGATCGTCGATACCGGCGTTATGGAGTTCCATTTCCAGGTCCTGCACCCAGTTGAACACGCTTTGCGAACCTCGAAATTTCACATCGAATTCTCCCACCGTCTTCATTCCCAGGGAATCCATGATCGCCTGAGTGCGCTTCCAGACCGGGAGCCAGATTTCCACCGCCCCTGCGGCATCTGTGGCAGCCATTCTTGCGTAGCCGTCCTGCACTGCGTCATCAATCATCTCGAAGCTCGGGCTGTCCGGAAACCATCGTTCCCACAGCACCGTGAGGCATACCCACAGCCAATCGTCATCAATATCACCGAGCTTCAGTCGACGGTCCGTTATAAACCAAGTCGACAAATCCTCCGCTGAAAGAAATCTCGGACAGAGTTCCGCGAATAATTCCCTGTCCAGAACTATGCCGAATGACCGCAGCTTGGCCAGAAGTTCGTCGTCGGTCATCCTCCGGCCGAACAGCAAGGCGCCTCTTCCCTTCGCAACAGCATCCTTGTACGCCTTTTTGTCCTTGGCCATATGATTTTCAAAAATTCTATCCAGCGCGATGAAAGAAATATCCATATTCCTCCCGCTTAAAGCCCAACAACTGCGGCGTCCATGGCCTTTTGCAGAAATAACGGAGAACCATCATATTTCAGCCAGAG
>JANPMZ010000300.1:0-23158 GCA_031427195.1 Nitrospirota bacterium | reverse complement strand
GCATGGAGATAGAGACTGTAAAAGAGCCAGACGATGGTGGTCCAGAGCTCTTTCGGCGTCCAGAGCCAGTAGGTGCCCCAGGCGAGGAAGGCCCATACGCCGCCGAAGATCATGGCAATGGAAAAGAGCACATAGCCGAGCAGCAGGCTCCGGTACTGGTTGCGCTCTGCACGGATGTCATTTCCGTAGCGGTCGAGCAGGCCGAAGACCGCGCCGATGGCGAAGAGCGCATACGAGATGAACGATAGTATCACGTGGAGTTCGAACCAGATGGTTTTGAGTATCGGCGGCAACCCGCCGGTTATGGGCGAAGAGGCTGCAGACCCGGCGAGGAAACTCATGATAAGAGGCGTGGTCAGGTAGGAGAAGAGATCGCGTTCACGGTTCCATGCGGCAATGAGGTAAATAACACCGATGGAAAAGGCAAGAAAGCCGAGCGTGTCGCGCATGCCGATAAGCGGTATTCTTCCGAACTGCAGTGCCGAAGACACGATGAGGAACGCATGCAGCGCGAGGGCCGGCAGCATGAAACGCGGTCGTACCAGGGAAAGGGGATAGAGTATGAAAAGGATGGCGTCCATAGATTTCGAGAAGGCCCGGCGCTTTCGTCCTGTGCTGGATGCTGGAGAGGGACGCAAAAGGCATTCCGGAAATCCGGAATGCCTTTATTTATTTTTGTATGTCTGCGGCAGAACCTACTTCTTGCCGAGGATCGCTTCTTTTGCCGCCTTGGCTACGCGGAACTTCACGACTTTTTTTGCCGGGATCTTGATGGCTGCGCCGGTCTGAGGGTTCCTGCCCATGCGTGCCTTGCGCTGTACGAGGACAAGTTTGCCGAGGCCGGGAAGCGTGAAGGCATTTTTTGCTTCCTTGTAGGCGAGTGCCGCCATATCTTCGAGGATCTGAACTGCCAGCTTCTTTTTGATGTCCGCCTTCTTCGCGATGTGGTCCGCAATTTGAGACTTCGTCATTGCTTTTGCCATAAACTTCCTCCTTAAAATAAAATGGAAACGAGAATAGTCCGCTGCCCGAAGGCAGAGTGGTCCTGTTTTTCGAGGGAAGTATAAACAGTCTCCTGGCAAATAGCAAGAGAAATTTTAGCAATTATGGGGTGTTTTCGGGGTAATGCTGAGGAGCATGGCTGCCAGGCTCGAGAGGCGGCCCCCGGTTTTCCAGGTTGACTTGAACGTTTGGTTTGTGTTAATTTATTGTACTCAGCGAAGCATCGCAGAAGTAAACATACTGATCAGGAGGCGGGGCCATGGCTACGAAATCGAATTTCATTCTGAAAGTGCTGGACGCAAAACTTGCTGATGTGCAAAAGGCGCTCAAGGACGCGAATATCAATGTCGTGAGTCTTCTCGAAGTCCATAAAGAAGAAGCGTAAGCACTCCGGGACCGCTCCTGTGCGGCGGTCCCTCTTCATCCTGGCGCATGCAGTATCAGGCGGCATCGTTCCCGGTCGTGCCGGAGTGACGGCGGTCGACCATACCCGTCCGGCAATCTGCTATACTAAAGAACAACACTATGAAAATTACGCTCGTGGATCTCGAAAACGTGGCCAAGGCCCTTTCCATCAAAGTGACCTATGACGATCTGAAGACCTCAAAGGGCGGGTCATGCCGAGTGATGGAGACCCGCAGGATCATTATTAACAAGTACCTCCAGCATGTCGATAAGATCAGCCTGTTGGCCCGTGAGCTGGGCAACTTCGATCTCAGTGGGGTCGCTATTCCCGATCACGTGCGTAAAAAAATAGAGAAGGAAGCTGAGCCGCAGGCCTGATGCCCCGGGCATCGGGTGTGTGGCCGGCGAGTAATTCCCGTGTTCGATAAACAGAGAGATGTGCTGCTGCCATGAAGAATATCACTCTCGCCATAAGCTTTGCCTTGCTCTTCCAGGGTTGTACCTATGCCATTTCTCCAGAGTATGCCCATCAGGCCGATAGATCAATTTCTTTTCACGAAATTAAGCAGGATCCGGAGCTCTACCAGGGGAAGCTTGTGATCATCGGCGGAACGATCGCCCTGGTCAATAGTACGGACCACGGTACTCTGCTCGAGGTCGTGGAACGCGCGCTTGATTACTGGGGCCGCCCCAAACGCACCAATGAAACGGGCGGAAGGTTCATGTTGTTGTATCCGGCGCACCTCAATACGCTGCTCTACGCACCAGGCAGGGAGCTCACCGCAGCCGCGACCGTGGAGGGCAGCGAGGCTGCGGCACTGACTGATCAGGACCTCCGCGTTCTGCTCTTTTTGTCGAAGGAACTGAAACTGTGGACGGATGAGCGGAAAGCCCACACCGGTCCTCAATGGTTCGATCCGCTGTACGATCCCAACCGGTCTCTGCGAACACAGTAGGAGCGCCCGCGGGCCGGGCGTTTTTACCACCGGGGGAAAGGGGATGCGATATGCATGCAGGTGAGAAAAAACGATTGGTATTCTGTGCACTCCTCGCCCTGCTGGTCAGCGCCTGTGCCCCACCTTTTCCACAGCAGATGCTGGACCGCGTGGACAGAAATATTTCCTTTAAACAACTGCAGAAGGAGCCCGATGCTTATAAGGGCGCGTGGATGATGCTCGGCGGCATGATCGTGGCAACAAAGAACACGAAAGAGGGCGCCGTGATCGAGCTGCTTCAGAAACCGCTGGACAGTTCGGGGCGACCGCTCAGGACGGACGTTACGGAAGGACGTCTGTTCATCGTGGTTGAAAAATTTCTGGATGCTGCCGTGTATCACGCGGGCAGAGAGCTGTCCGTCATCGGTGAGGTGTCGGGTCAGAAGGTCCAGCCGCTGGGTGAGATCGAGTACCGCTATCCTTTGGTGTCGGCGAAAAGCCTGCATCTGTGGGAGCCGTCATCAAGGCCCCGCGTTTCCTTCGGCATCGGCATCGGCGTGTCGTCATACCACTAAATTATATGTAAGAAAAACCTTTTGATATGGAAGCGGCGGATTAATATCGGATAAAAGCGGATAAACCCAAAACAAAGAATTACCTTGTCCAAAAGCTTTTTCAGGATTAAAAAGAACGGCGAAGCAATCAATTACGATTGCCCCGCCGTTCTCGTTATCGCAGAGGATTACCTTACTCGTCAGGCAAACCGTATTGCCTTCACCGCTTTCAGGCCGACCGCGCCGCGGGTCATGACGCCGTAGCCTTTCAGGTCGAGCACCTTTTCCTTTTCCTTTTCGTCGATCACCTTCACCTGCTCGTTTTTGCGGACCGCCTTGAACAGAACGACGTCGCCGTTTTTCACGTTCACGAGCTTCACCCCCTTGCCGGCGCCGGTGAGGGTGGGGATGTCCTTTGCCGCAAGCACGACGGCCCTGCCTTCGGACGTGAGGAACAGCACGTTGGGAAGATCGATGAGGTCCACGCCCAGGATGCTGTCGCCGTCCTTTATGCCGGCAAACTTCTTGCCTGCCCGGGTCGTGATGCTGTTGAACTGCGCGAGATCGAACTGAAAACCGACTCCCTTTGCCGAGACGGTCAGGGCCAGTGCGCTCCCGTTGGTGAGCGTGAGCTCAGCCTGCTTGCCCGCCGCATTGCCGTCAGCCGCGGCAGCGACGCCGGACAGGACGGTCGTGAGGTTCATGGCCATGAGCGGCCGTTCGCCGTCGCCGAACTTGAACAGATGCTGTACGGGCTCGCCGAACCCGGAGCCGGTCGGCAGATCAAAGGCCTTGTTCACGTAGACCTTGCCGGCTGACGAGAAGATGGCGATATTGTCCCGGGTGTTCGCCGGCAACAGCGCGAGCAGCGCATCGCCTTCCTTGAACCGGAGGTTCTCTCCCACGGTCTTGACGCGCCTGATCCATCCCATCTTCGTCAGGATCACGGTGACGTCCTCATGGACGATGAAATCTTCCTGCGAGAACTCCACGTCATCGGCCGCCTTCATGACCGATTTGCGCTTGTCGCCGTACTTTTCCTTGAGCTCGATCAGCTCTGTCCTGATCATGCCCCAGATCTTTTTCTGGCTTGCCAGGATGGCCTCGATGTCCTTGCTCAGTTTTGTCTTCTCCGCCTTTTCCCTGAGTATGCGGTCGATCTCGAGGCCGACGAGCTTGTAGAGTTGCATGTCGAGGATGGCCTTCACCTGGTCATCGTCGAGCTTGAAGTGTTTTTTGAGCTTCTCCGCCGCGTCTTCGCGCGACTTTGCCTTGCGGATGAGCTTGATCGCCGTATCGAGGTCGTCATAGAGGGCCTCAAATGCAGCGAGGAGGTGGAGTCGCGCCTTGAGCAGCCTGAGGTCGAAGTTGAGCCGTTTGGTCGTGATCTCGTGCCGAAAGTCCAGGAAGTAGCGCATGATCGCTTTGAGCGACAGGCGTTCCGGCTCCATGTTCGGTTTGAGCGCGGTGAAATTGATGGGGAAGGTCGACTCCAGGTCCGTGTGCTTGAAGAGGTATGCGGTCACGAGCTCGGCATTGGTTTCGGCTTTGAGCTCGAGCACGACGCGCACTTCGTGGGTGGACTCGTCGCGGACCGTGGTGACCTGCGGCAGCTTCCGCTCTTCCATGAGGCCGATGAGCTTCTCAAGCAAGCGTGCCTTGTTCACGAGATAGGGGATAGAGGTGAAGACGATTGCCTGTTTGCCGCGGGGCAGTTCTTCGATAAAATACTCGCCGCGGGTCCTGATGCCGCCGGAACCTGCCTTGTAGATCTCGAGTAGTTCTTTCTTCGTGTTCAGGATCTGGCCGCCGGTGGGGAAATCCGGCCCCTTGATGAACTTAAGGAGGTCCTTGGTTTCGATGTCGGCATTGTCGATCAGCGCGGCCAGTCCGTCGATCACCTCGCCGATGTTGTGCGGCGGGAAGGAGCAGCTCATGCCCACGGCGATACCCGAGGTGCCGTTCACGAGGAGCTGGGGGAACCGGGCGGGGAGCACGAGCGGCTCCTTGAGTGAGTTGTCATAGTTCGGCTTGAAGCCGACCGTATCCTTGTCTATCTCGAACAGCAGTTCTTCGGCAATCTTCGAAAGGCGGGCTTCCGTGTAGCGCATGGCCGCCGCCGGGTCGCCATCAAGACTGCCGAAGTTTCCGGAGCCATCGACCAGGGGATAGCGAAGCGAGAAGTCCTGCGCCATCCTGACCATGGCATCGTAGGCCGCCTGGTCGCCGTGGGGGTGAAATTTACCAAGGACCTCGCCGACGACGGCGGCGCTTTTTCTGAACCGCCCGGTCGGTCCGAGCCCCATCTCCCACATGGCAAAGAGGATCCGGCGATGAACGGGTTTAAGCCCGTCTCTGACATCGGGGAGCGAACGCGACACAATGGTCGAGAGCGCATAGGTCAAAAAGCGGCTCTCGACTTCTGAGTGGAGCGCTGTTGTTATGACTGACTCTTCCGGTAAGGCCATGGTGCAAAACCTCTTTCCCTGCTGGTGAGGACAGCGTTTCCACCGGAACGTGTGCCGATCTGCCGTCTGCGAGCCGCTGCCCCTGCTGAAGCGTCGCCTGCGCCGAGTGAACAAAAAATGTTTTTTTCAGGCCGCATTGTATCATAAAGAACGTAATTTGCCAAAATAAGTTTATAACAAGTGGTGTATAATAAATTATGATCAATCTGCTGAACAAACAGGCAGAAGCATACAGCGTCGAGACCTTTCAATGCGGTCACTGTGAGAGAGCTTTTCAGGCGAAGATCATCACCTGGGTGGATGTGTCGCGGGCGCCGCAGGCGAAGCAGGCATTGCTTCGATGGGAAATTAATATCATCGAATGCACGCACTGCGGGTGCCGTCACTTTTCCGGCTCGCCCTTCTTTTACGAGGACTTTGAGAATGGGCTGCTGATTGCCGTCTACCCGATAATTCCGGACCAGCGGGGAGAGGTGGAGAAGAGCATCAGGGAAAAATACGGATACTATCCCGTGGTCGAATTTTTCTACGATATGACGCAGATATGGATGCTGATCTACTTTCAGGAACACTATAACGCGAACAGGAACCTGCGCGCCCTGTCACGGATCGGGACAGGAGATCAGCGGATGCGCAAAATATTGCGCTTCCTCAAAGAAGACGAGATGATGATCTCGATCCGCGAAAAACTGACCGGGTCCTTTTTCGGCGATGTGACCAATGACGAGCTTGTGGATCTGCTGGGGCAGGCGATCTATACCCTGGAAGAAATGATGCCCTGGCCGCTTGACCGGCGGTGCATCTGCGGCATGGATCTTACGCATGACTTCAAATGCTGCGGCCGGCAGGTGGTCCTCGATGATCATGAATATCTGCTTTCCAAACACTTTATACTTTATTGTCCGTCCTGCAAAGAGGCGCTGTCAGGAGCGTCCTGCGAATCCTGCGGCAGGGTCTATACCTGGAAGCTGGGCACAGTAGACACCTACAAGGCCGGTGTGGGAGCAAAAGAAGCGCCTGCGGCCAAAGGAAGGTCTTCACCAACCGCAGGCTGAAGAAGAAATGCCTTGAAAACAAAGAGGCAGTGAGTTTCTCACCGCCTTCCTTAAAAAAAATCTTGCAGGGCAGCTGTTTTAGAGGCTGCCCTTTTTCGTCTGGCACCAGACCTGACGCGGTCGTGTTGCTGTGTTCTCTTATGCGGCAGCGGCAGCTTCCTTCTTTTCCCGGAGTGCCGCTGGAATGGAAACGATGTACCCCATTGCGGTGCCGAGCAACCCGCCGACCACGATGCTCACCGTGGCGGCGGAGGCGATTCCAACGCCGATCCCCATCACGATTGCAGCCCGCACAAAGAGCGTGGGCTCTACCGTGCCGCCCATGATCTTCTGGAGCAGGACCAGGGTCCCGAAGCTGCCGAAATAGAAGCCCGGCACGATTCCCGCCAGCACAAACACCAGTCCGCCGATTGTTGCACCGATCTTCATTCCCGTTTTTACTGTCTCGTTCTTCATGATAATTCTCCTTTTTCAAGTTTTGAATTATTGTTTCAGGTTCTTTATGTGCTGTTGTTTTGCTTCTTACCGGTGTCCCATGGCCTTATGTTCCTGTTCCTCATGGGCCGAACTTTCCAGAAGCCTGCCCAGGAGCCATCCGGCTGTTGTGCTTGCCGTCACGATAACGATGCCGGCAACCAGGACCCCGACGAGCATGGCGCCCAGAACGATAGTCCGCGAGATAAGCCCCGGTTCGAGCGGAAGCCCGAAAAGCCAACCTGCGATATTGATCCCCATGGCACCGCCTAAGAGACTGCCAGGTAAAAGTCCGAACAGAGCGAACAACACCAGTCCTGCACCTGCCCCTGCGTATGCTGTCTTTCTTGCTATTGTGGTCTTCATGATCGTTCCCTCCTTTTCGTCTTGTCTTGCCAGGTATATTGCATCAGCCATGCCAGAATGTAAGTGGTTGATTTTCTGTAAATCGCGCCTTGTTCCAATTCGCACACCTGAGAAAAAGCCATTGCGCATTGTTCAAAATGCGAAGCAGGTCTCGCTGCCAAAGCGGCGTACAGACCCAGGGTGCGCAAAAAAAAGGCATGGCAAGGACTCAGATTATTCAATGGTACAAGTTATGGCAACGCCTGAGGATTGTGCCCAAATATGCCGACATCATAGAAGCACAGGGTAAGCTTATAACTTTATCAAACTCGGTCTATGGGGGAAAGGCAAAAGAAATTGATAGCCTCCGAAAGGAAATCGAAAGGCTACTTCGAATCAAATTGACCTGAACAAAGAGAAGACACAAAAAACTGTGTATAGCTCTTTAGACGGGAAAGGAGTGCCATAGGTGCCAAAAAATCAGTAAGCGTACGGTAAACATCTTGGTCGCGCTGATAGTCGCATATTCGTTCGTCTGCGCGACAGACGGACGAGCCGGCGACAATAGCCTTCGCCTTGACGGCATTGACATGCAATTAGGCATGAGCAAGGCAGATCTGGAAAAACGTCTCCCTGGAAAATACCGCCAAGGCCTCGGCGCGTAAAGGGGAGAAGCAAGTTCACCTCTTATCCGCATTTCTTCACCACCAGCAGGTCGTTATTGCCCAGGTGCAGGTGGATGCAAAGAGCAATGAGATCCCCGCTGTGGAACCGTTGCTCAAACCGCTCAATATAGAGGGAGCGGTCGTCACCGCGGATGCGCTGCATACTCAAAAAGATACCGCGACGTTTATCGTACAGGAAAAAAAGGCGGACTACTTCTTCACCGTCAAACACAATCAGGAAACACTCAACAACGACATCAAACTCCTCCAGTTGAAGGCTTTTCCCCCCTCAGCATGAAACGGTGGACAAAGGGCACGGTCGGATCGAAACCCGCAGAATCTGGACCAGCACCGAACTCAAAGGATACCTTACGTTCCCCTATCACGAACAGGTAGTGCGGATCGAACGCGTAACGACTGATCTTACCGGCAAAAGGCTCCGCCATGAAGTGGTAAGCGGCATTACCAACTTACGCAGATCACTACGGCATGCTGATGAAAAGGGAATCGCGGACCCGACCGGGCAATGTTGCAGAATTTGCGTGTCAGGTCTGTTTTAAGTGAATGCTGCTGGCAAGATGAGCGGAGAAGAGGCCCAAGGATCAGATACCAGGAACGCGGAAGGCTGATGAACAATTGAAGTAGAGCAAGGCTTGTTGTAAAACAGCGGGCTGCCTTACGCCTTCGCCACGCGCACGAGCGAGTTGTTCTCGTTCAACCCGTCGATGATGGCGCCGAGGCCGGCCATGTTCCGGAGGTAGTTGAGGGCGTCCTGGGAGATCTCTTCTCCCGGTACCAGGAGTGGGATGCCCGGGGGATAGACAGTCACGATCTCGGTCGAGACCCTGCCCACGGAATCGTTCACATTCACCAGCTCGCTGTCGGAGTAGAAAGCGTCGCGCGGGGTCATGGCAAAGCGGTTGTCCAGCACCGGCGGGTGGACCCGGTCGAGCGGCAGCAGGGCGCCCTGCAGCCCGGTCTCGGCGGAGATGACCTTGAGCGCCTCCACCAGCAGGTTCAGGTCGTCCTGGCGGTCGCCGATCGAGATGATGACGAGCACGTGGAACGGGTCCGCCATCTCTACCTGGATGCCGAAACGGAGGTTCAGCATCTGGGAAACGTGGTAGCCCGATAAACCCAGGTCCGAGACGGTGATCGTGAGCTTGGTAACGTCCATGTCGTGCATGCCGGCCTGTATTGCCCAGTCCTTGGTGAAACAGGTGATACCTGCGATCTTGTTGATCTCAGCGCGTGCATCTTCGGCAAGCTTGATGGTCCTGGTCAGCAACTTTTTGCCTTCCGTGGCCATCTGCATGCGCGCCAGGTCCAGAGACGCCATCAGGATGTAGGACGGGCTGGTGGTCTGAAGGAGTTTAAGCGTGTTCGTGACATCGTCAAGATTGACCCTGCCCGCGTTCGCGTGGAGCATGGATGCCTGGGTCATGCCGCCCACGATCTTGTGCGTGGACTGGACGCACATGTCCGCTCCGGCCTCCAGCGCGCATTTGGGAAGCTTGGGGTGAAATTTGAGGTGCGGGCCGTGTGCCTCGTCCACGAACACCAACAGGCCCTTGTTGTGAGCGTAGGAGATGATCTTTTCGACGTCAGCGCAGAGACCGTAGTAGTTCGGGCTGGTGATCAGGAGCGCGCGCGCGCCGGGATTGGCGTCAACGGCGGTTTTGACCGTATCAAAGGTCACGTTCAGGGTCAGCTTGAGATCGTGGTCGAATTGGGGCTGGAAGAAGATGGGCTGTGCCCCGCTCATGATCAGCCCCGTAAGCACGGACCGGTGGCAGTTGCGGGCGATCAGGACCTTGTCCCCCGGTCCGGTGGTGGCGGCAACCATGGCATGGTTCCCGACAGTGGTGCCGTTCACGAGGAAAAAGGAGCGGTCAGCGCCTGCCGACTTGGCCGCCAGTTCCTGGGCTTCTTTGATGACCCCGGTGGGGTTCTGGAGCGAATCCACCTCGTCAAGGGTTGTGAGGTCGATGGAGAAGACGCGCGGCCCCACGAACTTGCGGAACCGGGTGGCTATGCCTTTACCGCTCTTGTGCCCGGGCGTATGGAACGAGACCTTGCGGCTTTCGGCAAGGTTCACCATAGCGTCGAACAGGGGGGTGCGGAACTGCTCTTCGTCGGGTTTGTTGGGAGGAGGGGTCATGGCGTTTTATCAGTATAATCTTCGAAACCCCTGAAAAGAAAGGATCTCGAAGCACAGCCCGATCCAAAAGAATAAGGCGTACAAAAGTGTACGCCCTGAATTCGTGAGTTGCGGCGCCGTGCCGCGGACAGGTCTGCTGCCAGACCGCTAATGATAGGTGAAGAGCGGCGCATTATCTTCGATGATCTTCGTTTCTTCCGCCATGGCCTTGCGGATATGCTTCGGCAGAGAGTACATGCCCTGGTTCGTGATGCCGTCGTAGTAGCGGTTCTCGCCCTTGATCCGCTTCTTGATCATCTCGTCCACTTCCTTGACCGAGAATTTCCTGGGATCAAGGTTCTTCGATGCCAGGGTGAAGCCCCAGGGAAGGCCGAAGGACGGGATCGAGACCGCATAGGGCGCCACAACCGGGAAGACCGCGTTCAGGGTCTTGTCGACCGCCGTGAAGTTCAGGAGCTGGTGCAGAGCCGTGGTGCCGGCCTGGAGCGAGATGGTGCCGTCCGGGCTGAGGCGCTCTTTCACGATCTCGTAGAACTCGCGGGTGAACAGGAGGTACGCCGGCCCTTCTTCAACAGGCTCGGAGATATCGATAATAATAACGTCATAGGTGTCGGTCGTTTCCTCGAGATACTTGCGCGCATCCATGTACCGGAGGTCGGTCCGGGGGTCGTCAAAGGCGCCCTGATGCCACTCGGGGAGCAGCTCTTTAGACTTTTCAACCACTTCCTGATCAATGTCCACCATCATGCAGTACTCGACGCTCTTGTGGCGCAAAACTTCGCGCAAAGTGGCGCCTTCGCCGCCGCCGACAATGAATACCCGCTTCGGGTTTGGATGCGTAAGCATGGCCGGATGGACCAGGCCCTCATGGTAAATGAACTCGTCGGTGATGGTCGACTGCATCTTGCCGTCGAGCACCAGGCACCGGCCATAGCTCCCGCTGTCCATGATCTCCATCTTCTGGAACTTGGTCTGGCTCGCATACTGGATCATCTTGATGCCGTGGATATGCCCCTCGTCGGGGCTCGTGTACTCAATGAACCACTTGTTGCTCTTGGGCTCTATCATGCTGAAACCAATTCTCCCTGAACGAGCGGTTTATGCGGAAGCTTTTCGTTGCCGAGGATTCCCCGCTTCATTTCAACCATGGTGGGGTTCTTTGACTGGAACTTCTCGATGAGGTAGTCTGCGGCGACCCGGGGATCGATCAGGTCCCCGCAGGTGAAGACATCTACTGCGGCGTAGCCGTATTCCGGCCAGGTGTGGATGGCAAGGTGGGATTCGGCGATGATCACCATCCCGCTGATGCCAAAGGGGCTGAACTCGTGGAAAGCGACTTCAACGATAGTCGCCTTGGCCTCAAGTGCTGCATTTTTTAGTGTTTCCCGTACAAACTCTAGGCTGCCTAGTGTTGTGGGGTTGCAATCCTTCAATTCGAGTAACAGTTGAGTTCCTAATGCGTGCAACCTGTTTACCTCCTTCTCAGCCTGCTTCACAAGCTTCCCGAGTGCTTCGGGATCTCCGCAGGACAGCCTCCCGATCTCTCGGGAGGGCTCGTCGCCCAATTCCAATCCGCCTCGACTTCTGACGGGGCCCACGCAGTGTAAATTTGTAATGTGATTTATCAAAAATACGCTTCTTTGTCAAGAATAAAATGGAGCGAGCTTCATTTTATTCCCGCGAGAGCGGGGAAGGACCTCTGCACGACTCCCATCGGAGATTTTTGACTCTTCGTCGCGGTCGCGGCACGCTTTTTGTCGCAGATTTTCGGCCCAGCTCGGGTGTCGAGAGCATAAGCTTCTCCGCCAACCGGTCGCCACGTCCGCGGCGCTGCCTGATCCGCGAAAAAAGTCTTTACATCTGAGGTGGAGTGTTTTACTATTGGGCCTTAAATCGGCGGCCAATCGCCGCGAGCCGGACGAACACCGGGTTTTCTGTCTGACCGCTGTCGGTATTTCGGCATCTGAATCCAGTTCTGGAGGTTTTACCCGCATGTCCGCCAAAATGTTCATTGAGCTCGGCTCAGTGCTCGTCAATCCCGAAATCTTCACCCGTCCCTACACCTGCGACGTGGTCGGCTACGACTGCAAATCGCAGTGCTGCTACCGCGCCTGCATCGTGCCGGAGCACGAGACCAAAAGGATCGAGGCAAATTTCGACGACATTCTCTCCTATATCAGCCCGGAGAACCGCGACGTGCTTAAAAAGAACGGCACGATCCTGGCGGATTGCAAAAAACAGTGCCCCCAAGGCTGCGAGATCCACGACGACGAGGCCCAGGCCATCAAACGCGCTTTCGGCGGCAAAGAATTCCGCTGCGTCCTGATCCACAACAACATCTGCTCCCTGCTCTACACGAACAAGGAAGGGCTCAAGTACTGCGCCGTGCATACCTATGCCATGGACAAGGGCCTGGTCTGGGAAGAGTACAAGTTCTCCGACTGCGTGCAGTATCCCCTCGCGTTCTACACGACCAAGGACAACAAACAGGTGCTGTCCATCCAGGACACGCCCCATCTGGACCACATCCCCTGCATGAAAAGCCCCAAGGGCGAACCCATGTACAAAAGCCTCAGGAAGACCATCGAGACCTACCTGGGCAAGGACTTCTACAAGCAGCTGGAAGCTTACGCGAAGAAGAAGTAGCAGGGTAAACCAGGATAGAATCTTCGACAGGATAACAGGATAAGTCCGATAAAAGCATTTCATTCTGAAAATCCTGTCAATCCTGTTATCCTGTCAAAAAAGATTTAATTCTTTCTATAACTGACTAACCTATGGGAAACCTCTTCCTCAGCTTCAGCATAGCCATCTCCGGCGCCGTCGGTCTCGTGGTCTTGAGCAGCGTTCTCAACCTCGAGAACTACACCAGCAAGATATTGCCGCTCATTCCAATCCTCTACGCCATCGTCTACGAGGTCCTTGAACACACAAAAAAGGGCAAGGGTAAGGTCGTTCAGACGCCCAAGGATAAGGAAGAGGCAAAGGAGCGAGAAGCGCTCACCGCTGAACCGCTCACTTTCAGCAGGATCGTAACCGATGTGGGAGTCATCTTCATCATCAAGTTCTCCCTTGAGATGTTTCTCGTCGCGCTCTTCCTCCGTTTCAGCGGCCAGACCTTCAGCGAAACCTACGGCCCGTTCCATATCGATACCGTGGGCAAACTCCTCCGGGGCGACCACCCCTGGCTCGTGGGAAGCGAAGGCATGTACCTGCTGGCGCTCATCGCCGTCATCACCTGTTTCATCTCCGGCCTCTGGATCGGGTACACGTCGAAAGGCATGGCCATCGTGGAAGGCGTGCTCGCCGGCGCAGCAGTCACCGTGGTCATGGCCATGACCAACATGCTCATCCTCTACCGGAAGCTGGAGGACGTCACCGTCCAGTTCGCCGATTCCATGGGCTATGTGATGCGCGCGGGATTTCTGGTCGTGATCGCGCTCCAGGTGCTGCTCTACGGCCTCTGGAGCGGACTGGTGCAGCGCGGGAAGAACGAGCGGGCGCGGCTGGCGGCGACTGAGAAAGCGAAAAAGAAGCTGAAAAAGTAACTCCCTCCGGATTCACCCTACTTACCTGAAAAACGAGAACGTATTGCAAAAATAGGTAGCCGCTTTTATATCTCCTGTTCAAGCAGCTGTCCCTGTTCTTTCAGCCAGGTCTTTGCCTTCTCCATGGTCGGCGTTTGCGCGCGGACGATGTTCCAGAACCGGGGCGTGTGGTTGGCCTCGATGAGGTGAGCCAGTTCATGGACGATAACGTAGTTTATGACGAACATCGGCGCTTTGATCAACCGCCAGTTGAAATTGACATTATTATGCAGAGTGCAGGAACCCCAGCGAAAGCGATTGCTCGTGATCTTGACCTCGGCGAGATCGGGCGTCACGATCTTTGATAAAACTGATTTCGACGCGGTATTCTCTCTCTGGCCGGAAACCTTTGAAGATTTTGGAGATGCCGTCATTGCCTCCTGCGCCCGGTCCGCAAAGGGGACCTCCGTCATTACCTTCGACCGCCGGTTTATGCGCAAACTGGCGTCCTGCCGTATTCCGTTCATGGATAGTAAGTCTCGTTAACAAATCATAACAAACACCAGCCTGCCCGCAATGCGATCGTGTGGTCTGAATGTTTTGCCGTGTTTCATCCGCGCATTTCAGAGAAAGCCAACGGATGCAATGATATGAACCGGTCGACCCCGTATCTCCGTAATATGCTGATCATCAAAGGCTCGCAAGCAGCCCATCCGAATACCTCGCAGGGTGCGCATCGTGCGCCATATAATAACCAGAGGGCGCTGTCCTCCGTACCTGGCTTCTCGACTCTACCTCTTCTTAAGTTCGTCGGGTTTCGCGGGAGCGCTCTACCCGACCTACGAGCTACCGGCCTGCCCGCGATGCGATCGTAAATAGAAAATGCGTTGGGATTTTACAACCCGGTTCGCACCGGCCAGACATACCAGGCGCTCGTTGTGTTTATCATGCTGGAAAAACCGTCTGAGCTGTTCACATACCAGGCGAAGCCGGAAAGACGAGTAGTGGATGACCAGTAGTAATTTGCCTGTACGTTGGAAAACCCTTGTGTGTTCGGCCAAGCGTTATAACTGACTACGTCGGCCCAACCAGCGTTCGCAAAAATACTGTCAAGTTCGTTGACATTCGGCAATCGCCAGTCGTTGTAACCCAGGTAGTTGTTGGTATTGAGGCAAGCCGCATAATCGAGAGCCTGCTGCCACGTTTTTTGGCCCGTTGGAGTGCATGCGGTTGGGCCTGGGGCATTGCCATCTTTTGTCCAAATGAGACCAGTTAACGTATCAATAATTGTGTTGCCGCTAAGGGGTACGGTCTCGCCTGCGTTGACGAAACGCGGACTTGGCCAGGCAACCCCTTTTTGCAATGCGCCATCATCGCCTGCTGCATAGCTCGCAGTCTGACCGGTTTTAGGCAAGGCGGCCGTAGGTGTGATTGCCGCATCACAAACAGGCCAAACATAATAATAGGTATTTATTTTTGTCCCCACAGTATCTACTATTCCGTTCGCCATGTCCACTGCCCACGCATCGGTGCTGGCGTATACCGCGGTAGTTGACGTCCAGTACCAGTGCTGAATCCCGGTTGAAGGAAAGTTCGTAAAACCCTGACCGCTCAAATACGTTTCCGGATTGATAGAACCTCGATTCAGCAAACTGCGAAGCTCGTTTTTGTTCGGCAAACGCCAGTTGTTATAGCCAAGATAGCTGTTCGTATTCAGACACGTCGCATAATCGAGTGCGCCCTGCCAGGTCTTGGTTGCAGCGGGATTGCATGCCACCGGGCCGGGAGCGTTGGCGGCCCTGGTCCACAGGAGACCGGTAAGCTGGTCCACAACCGCGTCGCCGGATATCGGCGTTGTGCCGTCTGAATTGGTATAACGCGGATTAGGCCAGGCAGTCCCTTTTTGCAATGCGCCATCATCGCCCGCGGCGTAGCTTGTCGTCTGGCCAGTCTTGGCAAGCTGGATGACCGGACTTGTTGCCAAGGCGAGTGTCGTGGCGCTTGCCGATGCCGACTGCGCGGAGTTGTTACCCGCCGCGTCATGAGCGGCAACGGTATAGGTGTATGTCGTGCTCGATGCGAGAACGGAATCGGTATAAGCGTTTGTTGTTGACGTGGCGACCTGTGAGCCGCCACGGTAGACCTTGTAACCAGTGACGCCCACGGCATCGGTTGAGACAGTCCAATTCAATGCAATGGAGCTTGAGCTCGCAGCAGCAGCGGTCAAGCCTGTTGGTACGCTCGGCGCTGTTGTGTCTGTCGAGATACTGCTGCTTCCACCACCGCCGCAACCAGCCAAAAACATGAGAACCATAGCCACGCTCAATGCAAGTCTGAATATTTTCATTTCATACCCCTCCCATAGATTAATGTGATCCGCTGTTTCGTTTAGCTCGTCAGCGTCAGAGCAATGGGGCAAATATAGCACGGTGCAATATTGCATTAAAGACAATTATTGCACCGCGAAATTGCGTCTAATAGCAAGGTGTAATAGGATGTCGGCTATGAAGAAAAGGGGTGTCGGGAAAAGCAGCAATGTCGGAGACGCTATACGAAAGTTGAGGCTGCAATCCGGGCTCACGCAGGAGGATGTTGCTCTGAAAAGCGGTCTTTCGCAGGGCTATATCAATCAATTGGAAAGCGGCAAGCGACGCTATACCCAGAAGTCCCTTGATTTAATTGCCGAAGCTCTGTCTGTTCCTGTAGTGGAATTTTTCAGGGATGAAGCGCGGCAAGCCATTACCGCCGGTGAAGGAAGAGCGCGATACGAGAAAAAGCGGCCTGACAAGAAGGAGTTCCTGGCTTTACTGAAAGAACTTCCCGATAACATTGTGGAACATTACCTTACCCTCTTGAAATTAGAGAGGGATATATTGAAAGGGAAAGGGTAACGTGGCTGCAAGGACACCGTCTTTTGCGCGCGGATCGCCCATCTTATCTCACCTCGGCGAAGTCCGCCGCTCCGCTACTTTAATCAGCTCATTCGCGATGTTGGAGCTTTCAAGGCGCATGAGGCTTTCTTCCGCGTCGCCATAACTCAAGAGATTGATGCTGCCGTACCAGACGATCTTCTGATCGATAACGGCGAATTTCTGGTGGATTCTCGAACGGAAGACAACGCGCACACCGGAGCTCTCCAGCGTCTTCAGGGTTTCCCGCAACGCGGCCCCGTCCTTTTCCTTGAAATCTTCCGGCGGTCTCGTCACGACGATCGTTCTGACCCCGTTTTTCACCGCGGCTTCGAGGAGCGGCAACATCCGGAGGGCGCGCCTCCGGGTGACGAAGGGGCTGACGATCAGCGCTTCCCGTTTTGCCGCCGCGATATCGTTGCCGAACACCGGCAGAAAGCTGCTTTTGTCGAAGATAAGCTCGATAGAATCGGACTCGATCGTTCCGGCCTTTATCTTGTAGCCGATCGCGGCATATCCGTTCAGCCGGCGCTGGTACATCTTCTCCAGCATCCTGACGTGGATATCCACGTAATCATGGATCCGCGCTTCTTTTTTGTTTTCAAAAAGCCGGTGCAACCGGCCCGCGTACTGCTGGACCGTTCCCCTCCATGATATCGGCATAGTCAGGAAGAGCGTATCCAGGCGCGGTTCGTCAAAGCCCTCCCCGATGTACCTGCCCGTGGCAATCAGGGTCAGCGGCCTTTCCTCGGGAGCGGCGGCAATTCGATTCAGGACCTCGCCCTTCGCCTTTGCCCCCATGCTCCCGACCAGCGTGAGCGCGTCAGGTATCTTTTCTCTCAGTTTCCCGGCGAGATACTCCACGTGAGCGGTCCGCTCCGTCAATATGAGACAGTTTCTCCCCTGCTCGTGGCTCATGATCACGTCGTCGATGATGAGCTGGTTTCGCAATTCATTGACTGCGAGTTCCGCATAGAGGGCCTGGATGGATAGTTCCTTTTCCTCACTCTCAAGGGGCGGCCGGAACGAAGTGAATCTCGGGATTACGAAATGTTCGAACGGCCGTTTTTCCGCCTGCTTTCGGGGATCGTCACGGTACCGAAGAGGTCCGCACTGCATGAATATGATCGGATGGTGTCCGTCTTTCCTGACGGGGGTGGCGGACAGACCATACACATAGCGGGCGTTCGCTTTTTTCAAGATCGCCTCGAAACTGACGGCAGCGACGTGATGGCATTCATCGACGATGATCATGCCGTAGTTCTTGACGCACTCCTTCACTTCACCCATCCTGCCGAGGGACTGCATCAGGGCGATGTCGATCACCCCGTTCAGCGTCTGCTTCCCCTGGCCCAGCTGCCCGATGATGCTCGGCTCTTTTTTGCTATTTCGTTTTTTTCCCGTCTCCGGCGCCGGCGCTGTTTCGTTGATCGTAAGAAATTCATGCAGCCGTTTTCGCCACTGGCCGATCAGTCCGGCCTTGTCCACAATGATCAACGTGCTGACTTTTCGTTCAGCGAGGAGCCTGATCGCGACTACGGTTTTGCCGAAGGCGGTTGTGCCCGCGAGCACTCCAATGTCATGAGCGAGCAGTTTTTCGAGGGCAGGCGTCTGATCTTCCCGGAGAACTCCCTTGAATTCCACGTCAATCTTCCTGCCTTGATTAGTTTTATCAACCCAGGAGACAGCTGTTCCGTGCTCGGACAAAAGATCGTCCAGTTCTTTGCGACATCCCCGTGGCAAACAGAGATATTCGGCAGTTTCATCGGCACAGCAGATGACCCTCGGTTTATCATAGGTCGGGAAGCGCATCGCCTGGGCCTTGTAGAACTCCGGATTCTTGAAGGCAGCCAGGCGTTTGATTCGGTTCAAGCTTCTTTGCAATAGCGCGGCCTTGGGGACATACAGCATATTCGCGCTGACAAGCTCGATTGCATCCGGGAAATCCGAGCGCAGCAATTTGACCTCTGCTGCTTCCCAGGGTTGATGCGGTTCTTCTTCATTGAGCTTCAGGACGCCAAGTTCGTTTCCCTGGCAGAGTGTTGTTGTGAGCGAATTGACCTCTTCTTCAGTCAGTTTTCGGATTGCGCCCAGATAGGACCATTGATCGGGATAAGAGGCAAACGCTTCGTCGATAAATTCACTGTTGTGGGCAGTCCTCGCTTCTTTTTGTAAAGGGAGCGCAATCAAATTTCCCAGGCCACCCGCGGGCATTGTGTCCTGGCTGGGGAAAAATCTGTCATAGGATTTAAACGTGAGCTCGTGGCGCGCGCTCATGGTCCGGGTCAGCAAGGCCGTGCCGAATTTTCTCGCAACCACGGCGGACAGCGGCGTTTCAAAAAATACCCAGGCATGGGCGCCGTTGCCGGAGCGGGAGCGTTCGACGGCCAGAGGTATTTCGTGTTCGGATGCCGTTTCCCGCAGAGCCGCCACGTCCTTGCGCCATTCTTCTTCATCCAAATCGATGGCCAGAAAGCGGCACGTTTCATCGGGGAGCATCGGGTAGACGCCGACGACAATGTTCCCGCGCAGATGCTCCTCAACCGCCTTTTCATCAAAAGGCGCATACGCTTTATGGCCGCAGGCCGTACACTTGGCCTTGGGTTTCGCGCACAGCCCGCGTTCCCACTCGTTTATACAATAGGGCGAATAACCGGAGGTACCCTTTTTCCTGTTTTCCCACCGCCTGGCATAAACGTCGTCCCGGCCCTTGAAGAGCGACAGAAAAAGCCCTATCTTGCCGCCCGCGTCCGAGCTATTGTTGACCATCGACGGACAAAGAAGTTCCCTTGTTTCGCCGCCGCGATTTGTTTCAGTTCCCGGCGTATTTTGCGCAATGAGCGCCGGAGCAGGCAAGGACTCGTCACGCAACCGGGCTTTCAACTGCCTGATTTCTTCCCGCAGCCTGCCGTTCTCGGCAAGCAGGGCCTGATACTTTTCCCGCAGTTCGCGTGCGGAGGAGCCGTTATCACTCATGAGTCAGCCCTCTTAACCTCAGTCACGGTTTGAAATGCCGCGGGCTTTGCCAAAAGAAATGCCGCGGGTTCTAAAAAAACCTGCGGCAATAGTATATCGGCAAGTCAAGGCGAAATGACCGATGTCACATCCTTCTTTTCTATACTCGCTGCTTCGACGCGTCCAGTACCGTAATGCCGACCAGCTCATCGCCGCGGTAGCGCAGCAATATGCCGTTATCAAGCTTTTCCGTGTCTGTCGCCTTTTGAGGCCGCTTAAAACTGAGATACAGGACATCGGCCTCTTTGTCGAAGTCGATCCACATCTTGGTTTCCGGCATTTTAATGATATGCGAAATGACTTCATATACCTCGTGCAGGGTTTTCTCTATACTTGCCGTTGCCATATGATCACCTCTTGTTCAAGTTTCAACTTTTTCGTAAAGTACGCAGTAATAATGAAGCCGTCCGAAGGAGATGATTCCCGATATGCAACGAGCAAATACTTGCCTTGCTCAAAGCTCCTCAATGCGTTGAAAGCGCCTTGGTATCCTTCAATAATATAATCAGGGTCTTCCACCGTCCCGAGTACATCGTCAAAATAGCCGGCCACATCATCGTGGTTTTCAACGATATGCATCCATCGCTCGGGAGTGAGACGAATCGGCACACTATTCTTCGAAAAAGCAATATCCATTTATTGAATGATAACGGATACCATATGCCTTTGCAAGAAAAAAGGCAGGCCTTTTGACAGCGAAAGCCGGCCCGCGCCCTCGTGTTCACCGGCAAAAGATCACCTGCGGCACCTTGATTTCGAACCGCTTATTGGTTTCCCGGTTCGAAACAACGATACTTTCCGACACCAGCTCGTTGATCAGCGCCTTCCGGTCTTTTGAAGCGATATTGAGGAGCGTAATAATCTCGGCGAGCCCTTTCTCGATGGGGTACACCTCCGTCAACTGTTTGAGCGTGATCTGCGTTTCCGACTTGAGCAGTTCACGGATCTTCGCCTTCAACTCCTCGGGGTCGATGTAAAGCTGCTTGTACAACAGGTCGGTGTCGAGCCCTTCTGCGCGACCGATGGAGAAATCCATGTCCCTGAGCTCGGCGCTCTTCGGAATGTCCCAGAGGGGACGCTCCATGATCAGTTCGATTGACGGCCTGTCGTCGATGGCGAAAAAATCCCGGTTTTTCGGCTGCGCATCCTTGACCCGCACTGCCAGGACTTTTATCTCATTGATGATTTCGATGACGCGCTTGTTTTCGAGATACGCTTTATCGTCGAGGTATTTCCTCAGTTGCTCGATCAGACGGTGGTTCGTTGTGTTTACCTTGTCGCCCGACTCGATCAGGCCCACCTTGAGACGGTCGATGAACTCGTCATGGTCTATCTCGCTGATCTCCGGAAGCCGGAGCACGGCCCCGGTCAGCTCATCCAGCTCGTCCTGTTTCGCCTGGGACATCAGAAACTCCCAGAAGGCCCGGAAACTTCTGCCCTGGTCCGTGTCCCAGAGCAGGTCCTGGTCCTTGAAAATATCGTCGAGCAGCTTGCCCTTTTTGAGGCTCGAATCGATCTGCTTTTCCCGCACAGCCCGGTCGAGCTCGCGGAAGTTGTACTCCACCTGCCGGAAATCGGACAACAGCTTGCGCGCGGAGTCCTGGACCTCGAAAAAACGCTCCTTGACCTGCGTCTCGTTCAAGCGTTCGATGATGCCCGCCTCGAGCTTCGCGATTTCTTCTTCGACCGCTTGCTTCTGCTTGGCCAGCTCTTCAAGCCGTTGCGCTGGATCGGCCGAACTTTTGTACACGAGCTCCCGCAAGAGGTCGAAGATCTTGAGGAGACGCGACTCCGTGCCCACGAACTCCCTCTTCTCCAGATCTTTGATCCAGTCAAGGGCCTTTTCCGTAGCCGGCGTCAGTTCGAAGACAGGCTCGTCGCTGTCAGCCGGGTAAAACTTGCGCAGAAATCCGTCATTCGTCCACGTGGTGAGATATTCCTGGGCCGGAGAGGGATAGACGCCGTCTCCCTGCCGCTCGCGGAGTGAATACAGATAATCGGTAAGGCCGGTCGTGAGTTCCGTGTTCGCTATGGCCATACGGTTATTCTTCTTGAAATGGAAAAAGAGGAAGCTGACGATCAACGGCGCATTGTCCAGCATCAGGAGCCTGACGGTGGGATTGTGGTCGCGCAAATATCGTATATAGTCGTGGTCCATAATTTTTGGGCTCCGTTTCGCATATGCGGATCAAGGCGACTATGAACTGAGTAGCGTTATTATAACAAAACAGCTTTTCATTGGCCACGGAAATAATGCTGGTGGTAATTTTCTCTTGTTCAGCGCCGTTGATTCTTGTATAGTGTGTTTACCATTATGAAAAAATCGACAAAAAAAGATATAGTAAGGCTCATCAAACCGCAGATACGCAAGCTCGCTGCCTATCACGTCGATGAAACACCCTGCCGCATCAAGCTCGACGCCATGGAGAACCCCTTCTCTTTGCCGGCCCTGGTGCAGCGCGAAATAACGAAAGCCGTAAGCAGCTCATCGATCAACCGCTACCCCGATCCCTCGGGCAAAGAGCTGAAAAAAGCGATTGCCGGTCTCTGGGGCATGAAGCCCGCGAATATGGTCCTCGGCAATGGCTCCGACGAACTTATCCAGGCGATCATGCTGGCCTTTGGCGGGCCCACGCTCATCCCCGTGCCGACCTTTGCCATGTACGACATCACGTCACGGGCGCTGGCGCAAACGGTCGTGACCGTGCCCTTGGACAAGAACTTCGACCTTGATGCAGTCCTGCTGCTTAAAAAGGCAAAAGCGAGCAAAGCAAAGGTCATCTTCCTTGCCTGCCCGAACAATCCCACAGGAAACCGCTTCTCTGATAAAGCGGTGCGTACAATACTGGACAAAGCTGATGCAGCCGTGGTCCTTGACGAGGCCTACTTCAGCTTCTCCGGCAAGAGCTATCTGCCGCTTCTACAGAAATATCCCAACTTGATCGTTCTGCGCACGCTGTCGAAGATCGGTTTTGCAGGTCTCCGCATCGGCGTGCTTGCGGCATCACCGGCGATTGTCGCGGAATTGAACAAAATCCGGCTGCCCTACAACATTAACACCCTGTCCCAGGTCACTGCTGTTACGGCGCTGAAGCACAAGAACATCATCGAACGCCAGATTTCCCTGTTGATTTCAGAGCGGGAAAACCTCTATAATGCGCTGGCGCAGATGAAGGGCGTTACGGTGTATCCGTCCGAAACAAACTTCATCCTGCTCAGGACCACGACAGATGCGACAGCGATTTATGAGAATTTGAAAAAGGCGGGCATTCTGATCAAGAACCTGAACAAACCCGGGCCGCTCAAAAACTGTGTGCGCGTGACCATTGGGACGATGGAAGAGAACCGGGAATTTTTGAAAACATTAAAAACGATTTTAGGCACTGATTGATCGAAATTGTAAAACATTTTGACAGGACAACAGGATTTCCCGGATGATATGTCTTCTTTGTCAGATTTTATCCTGTTATCCTGTCGAAGCTTTTATTCTGGTCTGTCTATGTTAGGGAGAACCGCATGGCTCGCAAAGCAACGATCGAACGCAAGACAAAAGAAACCGACATAAAAATTTCCCTGGACCTCGACGGCACGGGCGTTTACAGCATCAAGACCTCGGTGCCGTTCATGGACCACATGTTCTCGC
>JANPMZ010000299.1:0-1507 GCA_031427195.1 Nitrospirota bacterium | reverse complement strand
TGCCATCAAACAGGCCCTGACGGCATGGGTCATATCGAGCGAAAAGCCACGTGCCAGGATTGCCACATCGAGGTAGAGCAGGCCCTGGCAGCGAGCGTTCACAAGAACCTTGCCTGCGAAGCTTGCCATGTGAAGATCCTGGGCGGATACGAGATGACCTCCTGGGGACCAGGCGTCGTTGCCGCCAAACCGAATCCTTTTAAGAAATATTCACTCTATTACGGCCCCATGGAGCCGCCGATCCTGATCAAGGACCAGAACAAGCGGTGGATACCGACCAAGATCTGGCCGAACAGTGTGGGCGGGATCAAAGAGACCGTTCAACCGAAACCGGGCCTCATCTTCCGCTGGCCAAAAGGCGAGACCCACGATGCCTATGCCCAGCTCGGGACCTTCAGCTTCCCGGGCGGGAACAACAACTACCTCGCCTGGCTCCAGGTGGAGCAGGTGGCGCATCCGCTCGGGAAGTCGCGTACCTGCGGGAGCTGCCATGATTCGGAGACCCAGGTCAGCCGCGTAACGTGGAATTATTTCGACAACCAGGGCGCGGAGCCGTTCGATGGAAGCCAGAAAGTCGTGGCGGACAGGAACGGCATTCGCGTCATTGACATCAAAGCGGTGTCGAAGATCACGCTCATGGACGGCGGAAAGATCGAGAACTTCGCCGCATGGATGAAACTGGGCGACATCTGGAAAACGAGCGGGGATTTTTCTATCCCGAAGAGCGATCCTGTCAAATATAGGGCCTTGGATAGCGGCATACGCGATGCGTTTGTGCATCTGGAAACGATCGACAGAAAGCTCAAAGCGCGGGAAGCGAAGGGCGAGGATGTGAAGAAGCTAAGGCGCAGGTGGCGAGAGGCGAAGGCAGCGGCAGTGCATGAGCCGGGGAGTGCCGGAGTGCTGATGAAAGAAGCGGCCGGCTTCCAGAAGTGATGGACTCGTAACAAATCAAGTTTACCGCGGAGACGCAGAGGCGCAGAGAAGATCCTTGTATCTTATTAGCATGTATTTCTCAGCGTCTTCGCGCCTCTGCGGTAAATTACGGTTTACTCAAAAGGACGAGCAGGTATCATATCTTTAAGGTGACTTCTATGGCAGATACTCCAAACATCTCCGAATTTCGCAAACCGGGCCACGAAATTTCCCCGATCTTCATCAACCGCTGGTCGCCGCGGGCCATGTCCGGCGAGGAGCTCAGCAGAGAAGAGCTGATGCGCCTCTTTGAAGCGGCGCGGTGGGCGCCGTCGTCCATGAACAACCAGCCCTGGCGGTTCCTGTATGCCATGCGGAACACGGAGCATTGGGAGAAGTTCTTCGGTCTCCTGTCAACGAACAATCAGTCCTGGTGCAGGAATGCGGCAGCGCTGATCGTTACGGTCTCGAAAAAGACTTTCGACTTTAACGGCAAACCTGCACGCACCCATTCTCATGACACCGGCGCTGCGTGGGTCAGCCTGGCGCTCCAGGGGTCCTTCATGGGTCTCGTGATCCACGGTATGCAGGG
>JANPMZ010000298.1:0-3381 GCA_031427195.1 Nitrospirota bacterium | reverse complement strand
GGCGCTCGGTTTGTAGTCCTTGAGCGATTCAACGGTGGGCAGCCCGAAGGAGAAATAGAAGAACGAAAGCGCGACCAGAAGAACACCGGCGCCGAAGGCGATCCCGAGGAGCTTCAAGGCTTTTTTGGGCGTAAGGGCATTAAGCCAGGGCACCACGATCAAGAACCAGAACACCTTGAACTTCTCCCAGGCGAACAAGGCGAACTTCCTTATGTGTTCAAGGATTTTTGTGAACAGTTGTTTCAACATGAATCGGTAACCTCAGGACATTTCGTTCATTTCAGGCAGTATCGGGGATATTAGCATCTGAGTAGGATAAAATCAAACGAAAAGTTTATTGCGCCGATGTTATGGGGAGGCGGAACAGGGCGAAAAGCCGTGCATTATAGTGCCGCTTGTCTGCGCAGAAAGGCGCGGACTATCCTATGTCTGCAAATTCAGCTTTAAAATATTCGAGCGCTTTTTTGTCAACGATGCAGAACTCGACTCCCGGTGTTCAACGAAGTGACCGCGAGGCGGAGGAATATTCCCCCGCCTCGCGTGAACGAATCGTCCGTTACTTCGCTGCCGGAGCTGCCGGTGCCGGAGCCGCCGGAGCCGCTGCCGCGGTCTTGGGCGCCATTGCATCGTCGATGATCTTGATGCCGTCAAACGCAGCCTGCGCAGATTTCAGCAGGGCCTCTTTTGCCATGTCGGGATTGTGGAAACCGTCGGAATTCTCGGCAGTCCAGAATTCCCACAGGATGTGCGCCTTCAGGTGCTGGTCCTGGGCCTTCTTGATGACCTCGGGATCAACTCCCGCGGCCTTGGCGGCGACGATCTTGTCGATCAGAACGGAGATGCGGAACTCGGCCTTGCGCATCTTGCCCTTGATATGGGCCTTGACCGAATCGATGGCATACACAGCCTCCTGCTCGCCCCACTTCGGATGGCACTTGGAGGTGAGGCACGTTTCCTTGAGCTGGACCTTGGGCGTAACGGGGAAGTGCGACGTAAACACCTTGCCCTGTTTGTTCTTCATTTTCGGCGAATGGCAGGTATCGCAGCCCACGCCCGCTTTGGCGTGCTTGGAGTTGTAGTATGCCTCGGCTTCCGGATGCTGCGCTTTCCAGAGCAGGCCGCCCGTGAGCGCGTGCTTGAAGTCCATGAAATTGATCTGGTTCTGGTAGTGCTCGTACAGGCCGAACACATCCTTATAGGGGAAGTGGTTCGTCCGCTTGTCGCCGAACTTGACCGGCTCGCCGGTCTTGGTGTCCGTGCCGGGGTTGCAGTTGTACTCCACGTGGCACTGGCCGCACTGAAGCCGCGTATCGTACTTCTCCAGGATCGCGATCTTGCGGTTAAAGCCGCGCAGACCCATGTCGATGACCTTGAAATTGGTGCGCTTCGGATCCTGGTGCCAGAGCGTGTCCGCCTCGGGCCGGGTCAGAGCCTGGATCAGGCCGTCCCGCACGATGCGGGGCTTCGCGGCATGGGGGTCATGGCAGATAAAGCAGTTCAGGGCATGGTTCACATCCTTGGCCACTTCCACCACATTCGAGGTGCGGTCCCAGGTCGTCTTGCCTTCCACCTTGTCGCCCATGTAGGACCACTTCAGGATCTGATCCTGGGTCTTGCACTGGAGACAAGTCGGGTTCGCCGCCGCCGCGCTCTGGGTAAGGAAGATCTTGTGCTCTTTTGTTTCGTGGTGCGTGTCGGTCAGGATGTCCCAGACCTTGCCCTTCTCGTTCACGTACATCCAGCCGTTCTTGGGCTGGAACCGGCCGCCGAAAGCCCGGTCGACCGCGAACTGGTCGAGAAGCATGTGCACATGGCTGCGGGTCAGGTTATGCTCCTTGGTGAATCCATGGCCGGCCATCAGCTTGTCCCAGAAGGGATTGGGAGAGCGGTTCGCGAGCTGCGACTTCTCGTCGCGCGCCGGGCGGTGCTTGGCCACCTGCATAAAACTGTCGAACTGGTCCTTGTGGCACTTGCCGCAGGCCTCCCAGGACGTATTCGTCACGGGCCTGGTGTCGGGACCCGGCGCCTTCAGGTGCGCAGCAAGACCGGAGTGGCAATTAACGCAATTAACCTTTACGTGCTTGCCCATGGTATGGAGCGTTTTGATCGGATCATGACAATCGTAGCAGGTCTTGACGTCCACGTCTTTTCCCCCTGCTGTTTTTGCCGACCCCGCGCTTTTGTACTGCGCTCCGGCCCTGGTACCAGTGAACATCAGGATCAGCCCTACCGCAAATACAGCTGCCGCTACCGCAAACACTTTTTTCTTCATAATCTTGCCCTCCCTCTTTCATGAAAAGATGGTTTAAGTATGCTTACCCGGTGGGTCAACGACGACCGCAACTTTATGCAGGATGACGTTTTATTTACAACCTTTTATTTACATCCCGCCCTCTCCTCCTATTCTACCCATGCCTGAACCATACCATATCCGAACGTAAATTTGCGGTCAAGGGCTGTAAACTTTCTGTTAATTTTGTCATCCTCTTTCCGGTGAACGCGAATAACTTAAATCAAGAATAGCAGAAAATGCTGCAATTTGCAGAATACCAGGCACACGTATGATCCGAATAAAAGTCAACCCGCAATTGAGGTTTCGCGCGGGACACAACG
The DNA here is from genome assembly GCA_031427195.1 of Nitrospirota bacterium. Taxonomy (GTDB): domain Bacteria; phylum Nitrospirota; class UBA9217; order UBA9217; family UBA9217; genus GWC2-56-14. Next base: position 768 of record JANPMZ010000298.1, on the reverse strand, counting down.
TTCCTAAGACTTCGTCCCTAAGACTTACAACGTCCCTAAGACTTACTATGCGGTCACCGGCGAATCCATCAATCTCGGAGGCACGAGTTGGCTTGGCGGGTTGTTGTTCGAGTTTTAGGAAAGCGTCGTTTCAAATAAAAACAACAAGGCTGGAAGGGATTACTCCTTCCAGCCTAGCTTATCGTACGCCACCAATTGCGCTGAAGCCGCTGCTCACCCGTATTACTACACCACTTCCCCGTCCCTGATCTCGATGGTCCTGCCTGCCCGCTTTGCATTTTCCTCGCTGTGCGTCACCATGACGATCGTATGTCCGTCCTTGTGCAAGCCCTCCAGCAAGTCGAGCACCTTGTCTCCGGTCTTCGTGTCGAGATTGCCCGTCGGCTCGTCCGCGAGGATGAGTGCGGGCCGGTTCACCAGCGCACGCGCGATCGCAACACGCTCCTGCTCTCCACCCGAGAGCTGAGACGGCAGCCTGCCCGCCTTGGCGTCCAGGCCGACCCGGGACAGGGCCTCCAGCGCCTTGGCGCGCGCGGTCCCGTTCAGCCCCGGCTGGATTGTGAGCGGCAGCATCACGTTTTCGATGGCCGTGAGATAGGGAACGAGATAAAAGGACTGGAACACAAAGCCGAGGTACTCGCGCCTGAAGTCTGATAATTTGTTCGGCCCGAGAGCGCCCAGATCGATCCCGTCGATGGAGACCACGCCCGACGAAGCTTTGCTCAGCCCGCCCACCAGCGACAAGAGCGTGCTCTTGCCCGAACCGGA
>JANPMZ010000297.1:0-3716 GCA_031427195.1 Nitrospirota bacterium | reverse complement strand
CTTTGCCGCGGAACAGATTAACGCATCCGGCAAGCCCGTGGTAGCCATCGATATCTCCACCGGCATCAATGCCGACACCGGCGAGGTCATGGACACTGCGGTCAGGGCCGACCTGACGGTCACTATGGCGGCGCTCAAGCGCGGACTGGTGCTCTATCCCGGCGCAACCTATGCCGGTGAGGTCCGGGTCGTGGATATCGGTATTCCGACCGAGGTCATTGATAAAGAAAAGATCACTACGAGTTTCCTGATCCCGGCAACAGCGGGGGGGCTTCTTCACCAGAGGGACCGTGATACTCACAAGGGAACCTTCGGCCATCTGCTGGTCGTGGCCGGATCGCCGGGCAAGACCGGCGCGGTCGTCATGGCAGCGCGCGGCGCACTCCGGACGGGAGCAGGGCTGGTCAGCGTGGGAACGCCGCACAGCCTTGTCCCGATCATCCAGTCACAGATCGTCGAGGCCATGGGTGTTTCCTCGGCAGAGAGCATTGAAGGCACGCTGGGGATCGGATCCGATGTGGAATTGCTCAAAGCTGCGGGCGGCATGAACGCCTGCATTATCGGCCCCGGTCTTTCGACCCATTATGAAACAATTCAGGTTGTACGGAACCTTATTCAACGACTGACCATCCCCATGGTGGTCGACGCCGATGGTCTGAACGCTCTCGTCGGCTCCCTGGACATTCTGAAGAAGGTTAAGGCGCCGATCGTCATGACGCCTCATCCCGGCGAGATGGCCAGGCTCCTTGGCAACTCATCCAGCGACGTCCAAAAGGACCGGGTCGGTTGCGCAACCGGTTTCGCAATTAAATACAAGGTAACGCTGGTGCTCAAGGGCGCGGGTACGGTGATCGCGACCCCGGACGGCAGGGTGTTCATCAATTCCACGGGCAATCCCGGCATGGCCACCGGCGGCACGGGCGATGTGCTGAGCGGTATGATCGGCAGCCTCCTTGCCCAGGGATACACCGTGTCCCAGGCTGCCTGCCTTGGCGTGTATCTGCACGGCCTTGCCGGCGATCTGGCTGCAGAAGAACAAGGCGAAATGGGCATGATAGCCGGGGACCTGATCGAAAAGATACCGGCCGCCATAAACAAGACCATGCATGCGCTCGATGCGAAATAATAACGACGCAAAAATCAAATAAGAGGTGAACACGCTATGCTGACCGCAAAAGACATTATGACCAGGACCGTTGTCACGGTTAAGCCCGATACCTCCATCGAAGAGCTCGCGTCCCTTCTGATCAAGCACCAGATTAGCGGCGTGCCGGTGGTGGACGATGCAGGCGAGTTGTACGGCATTGTGACCGAGAACGACCTCATCAGCCAGAATAAACGGCTTCACATTCCAACCGTGGTCAGTTTTCTTGACGCAGCCATCTACCTGGAAAGCTCGAAGAAGTTCGAGCAGGAAGTGAAGCGCATAACCGCTACCAGGGCCGGGGACATCTGTACGCGCAAAGTCCTGACAATCGCCGAAGACACGACACTCGTGGACATTGCGACGATCATGGACGAAAAAAAAGCTCATCTGCTGCCGGTGGTTAAGAACGGTAAAATGGTCGGTATCGTCGGCAAGCGCGACGTGGTCAAGGCTGTGGCGCGGCAGGCTGAGTAATGTTCAGCGTGATCACGACGAGTCCGGAGCAGACCTGGCATATCGGCCGAATGCTCGGAGCGCGGCTTGCCGCGGGCGACATGGTTTGCTTGTACGGTGATCTTGGCGCGGGGAAAACGAGCCTTTCTTACGGAATCGCTTTGGGGCTTGACGTGAAGGAACAGTACATCACGAGCCCTACCTTCACCCTGGTGAACGAGTATCAGGGACGAGTTCCCTTCTATCATATGGATCTCTACCGGTTAAACGATCCCGGGGAACTGGAGAGCATCGGGTTCGGGGAATATATTGATTCCGATGGAGTGACGGTCATTGAGTGGGCGGAACGGGCAGGGGACGAGCTGCCGACCGAGTGCTTCAGCATATATCTTTCTTCGGTGGATGAGAACAGCCGCGAGATAGGGTTTCTGGTCGAGGGCGAACGGTATGAAAAACTGCTGGCGGATTTGCAGACGGATCTGAAAAAGGACAGGATATTCTAACAGCGGTCAAGCCCAGTCGTCCGGATCGGATAGCGAAAGATCATGAAAAAAATCGGCATCATCGCAAAGAACATCCCTGAAGCTCAGAAAGCGGCCAAAAAACTGGCGGCCTGGCTCGAGGCGCATGGCAAGAAGGTCTTCATCGACAGCGATACTGCCGCGGCCATCAGAATGGACGGATACGATCGGGAATCGATCCCCTCGCTCGTTGAGATGCTGATCGTGCTCGGCGGGGACGGGACGCTCCTGTCCGCTTCGCGGCTCGTCGCTGACGCGCATCGCGATGTGCCGATCTTCGGCGTCAATCTCGGCAGCCTGGGGTTCATGGCCGAAGTATCGCTGGATGAACTGTACGATAACCTCGAAAAAGCCATTGCGGGAAAGCTTGCGACCGAGGACCGGATCATGCTTACGGCAAGTGTGCTCCGCGACGGCAAACGCCTGTCCCAGTACCGCGTGCTGAATGATGCGGTGATCAACAAGGGTGCTTTGGCACGCATGATGGAGCTCAGGGTATCGGTGGATGACGGCCACCTGACCACGCTCAGGGCTGACGGACTGATCATTGCCACGCCGACGGGGTCCACGGCATATTCCCTGTCGGCCGGCGGTCCCATCGTACATCCCACGCTCCATTGTTTTGTGGTAACGCCTATCTGTCCCCATACGCTCTCGAACAGGCCCATTTGCGTGCCGGACAATGTGGTGGTCACAGTCTGCCTCACCTCGCAGAGCGAAGATGTCCTGCTCACGCTCGACGGCCAGATCGGGTTCCCGCTGCTGCCGAACGACGTGGTTGAGATCAAGAAGTCGCGGTTCAAGATGAAGCTCATCAAGCATCCCACGAAAAGCTATTATGAGATCCTGCGGACGAAGCTGAAATGGGGGAATTAGTTTCAGGCCGTAGGGGCGGGTTTAAAACCCGCCCGTGCAATGGGTCGTAAATGTTTTTAAAGGAACGGTGCATCTTTCGTGAATGAAATCCAACAGGAACTTCTGGAAATAGTTTCCCAGGTACGCACCCATCTTGAGTACCAGAAGGCGCTTGGGGTCACTGTTGTTGAATCGCCTGCCGTGCCTGCCTCTGCTGCTGCGCCCGTTTCGCAACCGGTGGTCAATTCGGTAAAAGCTGCTGAACCTGCGCCGCCGAAGGTTGAGAAAAGAGAAGCCACAGTGGCGCTGTCCCCCCGTTCCTTGTCAGGCACACTCTCTACGGTTCGCGAAGAACTGGGTGAATGTACACGGTGCAAGCTGAGCACTGGCAGAAATACCATTGTTTTCGGCGAGGGTAGTTCTGAGGCAAAGCTTGTCTTTATCGGCGAGGGGCCGGGGCAGGAAGAAGACCAGCAGGGGAGGCCCTTCGTCGGTGCCGCGGGTCAGATGCTCACGGACATCATTGTCAAGGGTATGCAGCTGAAACGCGAGGATGTGTACATCTGCAATATCGTGAAATGCAGGCCGCCGGGGGACCGGAATCCCGAGCCGGACGAGCTCGGGGCCTGCGAGCCCTTTCTGATCAAGCAGCTTCAGGCGATCCGGCCTCAGGTCATTGTCGCGCTCGGCAATGTGGCCGTTAAAACACTGCTCAAAACAAAAGCAGGGATCACGTCGCT
>JANPMZ010000296.1:0-9505 GCA_031427195.1 Nitrospirota bacterium | reverse complement strand
TGTTAGCTGTGGATACCTCGCAGCTCTGCTGCGAGGAGGTTCATTTAAGGACATGCAATCTTTTTTAAGATCATTGAATTTACGTCCAATGTCTCGCATTCTTTGATGAAGTGTTCCATATCACCCGCGTAGTTATCAGGTATTTTTTCAATAATCACTATTGGCTTGTTCGCGGACAAGACATGGTAGCCAAATTGATACTCATCAGATCCCCTGCTTTTTATTGTTTCCTCGTGGCCCGTTTTTCCATTAAACAATACCACTCTATAGTCACCATCATCATGCATGTCTCCGATGACCCGAAAATCATCGGCCCACAGTTTGATATCCATATGCGTCTTTGCTGACGACCAATTCAGCTTTCGATTGAGGTTAACTGCCATTCTATAGGGTGAAGATGGAGGGCCAGCCCAGTGTTCTTCCGGAAGAATCACGAAGTCTTCGTCTGGACTCCAGATGAATGATTGGTAGATGTCTTGAACCGCGTTAGACTTGCCATTACACCAACCATAGATATCGCTGTACTTCGCTTCTATTTTTGAGCGATTCGATTTGTTACGAAAAATTATTGAATATATAATGTGATCGACTTCATCTATATCATTGTGCTGCTGAAACTTCACATGTGAAATTTCGCGCAATTCCACAGAGAATTTACCCGACGGAGAGGAAAATACGTTAGTAGGGCTGTCATCACCAAAAACAGAACTGTGCATGAAAACAATTGTCACTAGCAAAATACCTGTCATTTTCATGGATGACTCCTCGTCAGAATAACTCTCCAACCTCCGGGGAATGTACTTTCTCCCGTATATTTGAACGCAGCAGGTAGGTCGGGTAGAGCAACGCGAAACCCGACAGATACTGTTGGGTTGTGTTACGCTTAACCCAACTTACGAGTTAATCAACAGAAGAAATCAGTGGCTTCAGTTGATCGTGAAAAGCCCTGCACCGGTCGAGTTGGTTTTCTACATACTCCCGGTCGAAATCGACCAGTGCCAGGTAATCGCCTTCCTGACGGTCTTCAAAAAGGCGGTCATAAAACTTACCCCAAGCAACATCAAGAAGTCCCGTCTTAATCAACTCTCGGTGGAAGGTAGCGCGAACGCCGGAATGTTTCTTAAAGGAGAAGCGCCGTTCGAACAGCGCGGCGCTGACAGCGTAGAATGCGGAGTAATAGACGCGGTTCATGGCAAAAGCAAAGGCCCCGGCTTCCATTTCGCGACGCGCGGAGGCCAAACTTTCTTGTGCTTTGGCCCACCAATAACGGACAACCTGCGTCCGCTGCTCGTCAAGGCTCATACCAGCACGCCCTCTTTTTCAATTTCGTCATGAAGAGGCAGCACGGAATACAGGCCGGCATCCCATGCTGCGTGGTCAACGACGAGGGTGCTGAAATTCGTTCCATGTCGCAGATTGATATCAAAAACAATGTCAGTAATCTGGTGTCTCACGGAACGGGGAAGAACCAGCCTTGTTACAATAAGAAGGTCCATGTCCGATTCCGGCCCTGCTTCGCCGCGCGCCGCCGAGCCGAAGAGAGTTATGGAAACGACATCGAATGTTCCCAAGAATGCGCTGTGCAGTTCCGAGAGCCCCTGGCGCTGTTCTTGTGTCAGATGGATTTGATTGATCGTCTTCATGGGTAAGCCCTTTCTTTATGCAGTATATCCCAATCAGAGCTAAACGTTCAAGAGAAAAGAGTATCCGCAAGTTGACACTGTTATCGTAAAGGTTTTGTCGCGCTGAGAAAGCCGGCATACTGAAGCGCGGTGTCGGAGAACTCCGTCCTTGGAGCGCCCGTATCAAAGATTGCATCGAATTCATGGAGGGTATTATTATTAGCAACTACAAGTCATCGGTCTCAATGCCAAGCTTGATGCATGACACAGTATCTTGCGCAGCCCTGAGAGTCAAGGCTGAAACTCCATTGCACTGTTCGAGGCGAGTTCAGGCATTGCATGATTCCTCGCCAGGATCATCGACCATCGTTGTTGCAATTATGTCGGGTTTCGCGTAGCTCTACCCGACCTACCGGCTGGCGTCTATTATACCAAAAAACCGTTAGGAGGCGGAAAAAAGTTCATTGGATCGTTTTCTGTTCCGTGGCCCGGACCTTGCGGAAGTCCGCCCAGATATCCACCACGCCCAGCGCTGTGACGAAGACGACGATCGGCAACGCAAGGACGATGGCATGGAGCATGCCCCGGACAAAGGTGGGAAATCCGGCTTTCCTGAAGTAATGTTCCACGATGGCGATCCCCTGCGCCGTGTAGAGGACGCCGAAGATGATCGCTGCGTTCCAGCTGAGGATATTTACGGCATGCTGCGGAATCACGGCGCAGGCCAGGGTTGCTATCAGGCCCCAGACCCAGACGTCCGGCGCATGCCACCCGGCGAGCGTCGGCTGGTCAGGAGCCGGACCCTGTTTGCGGGAGATCACTGCTCGGGCCAAGACGTAACAGCAGGCGGCCTGTACCACGGAGGTCGCGATCACGATGCCCGGCAGAAGACGTACGAGATAGTAGATGAACTTGTCCGAGACGGCGGTAATCATGGTTGCCGCTTCGGTCAAGCCAAGGCTCGTGTACATTTTAGCCGCTTCAACGAGGCTGTTTTGCAGGTATTCCTCGACTGTTGCTATGGGGCTTTTGCCCAAGTCCGCGAAGTAGGCCGCCAAAGCGAGGCCGATTGCTGCGATCGGCAGGAGACCGCCGAGCAGTGCCGCTCCTTCAGGCTTGGACCTGCGCTGCATGGCCTCGGCAATTCCGATTGCCATCAGGCCGAAGGTGAGGAAGAAGAGGACGGCGCCCTGCCAGCCTGCAATGACGAAGACCAGCCCGCAGGCGAGGCCGATCGAAGCGAGCCCCTCCTGTTTGCCGCTGCGGACGTAAGCGAGAAGGAGCGGGACCGGTGAGAACAGTGCGGCCATCAGGCCGAGCACCGGTATGATCAAACCTGCCAGGTAGAGGCCCGCAGCCTGCATGGCGCTGATGATGATGGTTCGATAGTTCAATGACATCTCCAAAAAAAAGGGAAACTCATGGTCACCGTATCAGTAACCGCCTGAGTTTCCCTTGCTGCATTCAGACTGCCCGTGCTGTTCCCGGTTTATTTCTCGCCCGAGAACGGCAGCATCGCGATATTCCTGCCTCGCTGGATGGCAATCGTGGCGTCCCGCTGGTGGCGGGCGCAGTTGCCGGAGATGCGGCGGGGAAGGATCTTGCCCCGCTCGGTTATGAAGAACCGGAGGATCTTGATGTCCTTGTAATCGATGAACGGCGCCTTGTCCACGCAGAACCGGCATACTTTCCGCCGGACCGTGAAACGTCTCTTTTTGGGGTCTCCGCCGCCTCGGGAATCGCGGCTGTCGCGCGAACCGCCGCCGGGACGGTCGCCTGAAGGCCTCGGACCGGACGGTCTTGAACCGGCCGGCCTTGGGGTAAACTCTGCCATAGTAAACTCCTCGTTAAATAGTTAGTGGGTATACCTGTAACAGACGACTTTAGAACGGGATATCGCCCTCATCAACCGGGGCTTCGGGGGTAGACTCGGATGGCGCATTTCCTTCTGGAGCAGTTTTGGAGCGCTTCGGCCCGAACGTTACCGCGTCAGCAACGATCTCCACCTTGCTCCGTTTTGCACCGGTCTCCTTGTCATCCCAACGGCGCTGCTGCAGCTTTCCGTCGATCAGGACGGAATCTCCCTTGTTGAGATACTGGCCGCAGTTCTCAGCCTGTTTGCCAAAGACGACGATGTCGAAGTAGCTGACCTCTTCCTTTATTTCGTCGCCCTGCTTGGACTTGCGGTTGACCGCAACAGCGAAGGTTGCCACTGCTTTGCCGCTCGCCGCGTACCGTACCTCGGGATCGCGCGTGAGATTTCCCATCAATATCACTTTGCTAAAGTTCATCATGTTACGACCTCATTGGTCGCCGGCGTCCGCTTATGAAGGCGGGTCCGGCTGCTGTTAAGTGCTTTCGCTTAGGCGGTTGCCTCGGATGCGGCTGCTGCCGCCTTGGCAAGGTCTTTTTTCTTCGGCTTGGGCGGCTGCTTGAGCCGCAGCTCTTTTTCGAGCTTGATGGTCATGAATTTGATCACGGAGTCCGTGAGCTTGTAGGTGCGCTCAAGCTCATGGATCAACGGCGCCGGAGCCTTGAACTGGAAGAACGCGTAGTGGCCGCGCTTCTGTTTCTTGATCTCGTAGGCCAGCTTCTTCTTGCCCCAGTCCTCGAACTTGACCATTTCGCCGCCCTGGTTCGTAATAACATCCTGCATTTTCTTGATGACGTTGGCGGTCTCTTCGTCCGTGAGGTTGGGGTTGATGATGAAGATTGATTCGTAGATATGCATTGCTGGCATTGCTGATACCTCCCTATGGGTTATAGCCCCCTGTGTCTGGTGCATACAGGGAGCAAGGAGTAATCCCCCGAAGCTTCGGGAGAATCGACCTTACTCATTTGTGAATGAGGACAATATCACAGGACAAACTGAAAATCAAGGATTTTTTCAGTTTTTAGAACCAGAGCCGGAGCAGGCCGACAGCGAACACGAGCAGTACAGGCACGTACAGAAGCCGGTAGGTGCCGGCAAGGTCCGCTTTGAAGTACTGGACGGTCAGGAGCAGGCAGAGGTGCGTAGGGGAGAGCATGACGCCGGCGAAGCCGCTGGCAAAAGCAAAGGTAATGGTTGCCGCGTCCGGGTGGCCCCCCATCATGGCGGTGATGATCGGGAAGGTGGCGCCCACGAACCCGACCGTGAGCCCGGTAAGGAGACCCACGAGGAACGGCAGGGTGAACAGGATAGCCCCGGCCGGAAGTCCGCTTTCGCGGAAAAAGACAGGCAAAGCCTCGATTGCGCCTGAGGCCTCGAGCATTCCTTTGAAGACCATGATGCCAACGACCATAAGGATCACATTCAATGAGATGCTTTCACGAAGCATGGTCCTGATTTCCCCCCGGGAGTAGCGGTAAAAGAGGAGCATGGCGAGAACGATGGATGCCATGGCGATCGCCAGGGGCAGTTTGAAGACAATGACCAGGACGAGTGAGGCCAGGATGGGCAGCAAGGTCAGGAACAGCGCCCTGATCTCGTTCCCGTCCCGTTTCCCCGTGACCGTCGTTCCTGACAGGCCCCGGAATCCGAGAAAAGCGCCAACGCATACAACGGCGATAGGAAGCGGCAGCTGCGAGAGCAGGAGGTGGTTCAGCGGTAGCCCGGTGATCGCCGCGGCGAGCACGACCCCGGGGTAGAGCGGGGAGCAGTACTCCCAGATGTGGCGGAACCAGTAGTTGACAAAGGCTTTATGTTCGGGCGTCATGTCAGCGTCCGCTGCCGCCTCCTGTACCAGGGGGGCTGAGAAGGCCGCTCCGCCGGCGGACGGAAGGAGACCGATCACGCCGGGCAGCACGGCCATTGCGATGCGCCGGTCGCGGGCCACGTTCACGACGGCTTCCATCATGCGCTTGAGCACCCCCCGCTTTCTGATGATATTCTCGAGCGTCATAATCAGCACCAGGCCGGTCACGAGGTTGATGGTCACAGGGTCGGCGCATGCGGCAAGGAACACCCGGGCCTGCCTGACAGGGCCTGTCAGATACAGCGCGCCGAGAAAGGCCGCGCCAAGCAGCATGACCAGCCCCAGGTTCCACTTGAAGCGCAGAAGAAGAACTATCAGGCCGAAGGCGGCGCCGATCTTAAGCAGGTCCATCATCTGATATAGGTCCCGTTCAAATAGAACAATACCGCCGCGCGTATCGTATACCGGTCCATGCGCCAGTCATCGGGCAGGGACTGGAACGGAGCTGCTGTCCGGATGGCACGCAGCGCTTCATCGTCAAGGATCTTGTACCCCGATGATTTCAGGACCTCGAGTCGGCCCAAAGACCCGTCCTGCATGATGTCGAACAGAATATAAAGCGTTCCCTGATATCCGGACAGAGCCGCGAGCTCGGGATAGGCGAGCACGCTTTCGACCTTGACCTTGAGCCAGCGGTTGTAGGAGATGAATTTGAACTCATCCGTATCGAGCGTCACGGAATTCTCGCCCGGTTTGCGCTCCGGCATGCCTTTGCGCGCAAGGTCGTCAATATCATTCTGGGAGAGAAAAGGGAGCGGTCCCGGCTCAGCGGCCTTTGGCGCTGTCCTGCCCGATCCCGTGCCCTTTTCTCCTCCGCCGGGAGTGCCCGGTTTGCCGGACGGAGGGACTGTTTTCGGGAGCGAGATGTCCGGTGCATTCCCGAACCGGGAAGGCGCGGGAACAGAGCGGGGTCTGGTCATGGGAATCTCGGGCCGCGGCATTGGCTGCTGTGACGCCGGTCTCGTCACGGGCGGCAGCTTGCGCAATTCCTCCTGCGGCAGATTTACTATCTGCACGGGTGTGGTCATCGGAAGCGGCGTCAGCACAGGCTTGATGAGATAGACCGCGGCAGCGAGCGCCAGGATATGGCATGCCAGCGAGATGATGAGGAACGTGGTGAACTGTTGACGAGGGGACATAAGATACCGAGGGCCAGAGGTTATGGGGCATTCTGCGAAATGGATAGAAATAATAAAATCTTTTTGACAGGGTAACAGGATTGACAGGATTTGTATGATGAAATGTTTTTATCAGATTTCATCCTGTTATCCTGTCGAAGCTTTTTAAAGCCGGATTGCCCCGGATTAGGTCTATAGGGTTTTCTGCATTCTGTCCGAGACCTCACGCAGCAGCTTCAAAATCGCTTCGGCCTTGTCCGGTGTAAGGCTGCCCATGCCGCAGGAGGGGGTGATCAGACTCTGTCGCAGGATCACCTTGCGCTCAATGCCGGCTGCTTCGAGCCGTTTCATGCCCGCTTCGAGCTTTGCCAGGAGCAGTTCGGCGGTTTCGTGCCCGGTGAAGGCTCCCGTGGGCACCACGCCCCAGGCGAGGGCGCCGCCGCGGGTCAGGAACTTTTTGATATCGTCGGGGTAAAGCATGACCTTCTCCATGTACCCGAAGGCGTCGAAGTTCACTATATCCACCTTGGTGTTGAAGATCATGGGCCAGTCCGCGTTGCCGCAGCAGTGAATGCCTGCGATGCCGCCGAGCTCGTGGATCGTGTCGATGATCTCGTTCAGCTTCTCCGCCACGACCTCGGACGAGACGGCGGAGAATGCCGAGCCCAGGGATTCCATGGCAGGTTCGTCTATGAAGATGATGACGGGCTTCCCGAACTGCTTGAGCTCCTGGATCTGCCATGCCGCCTTCATGGCGAGGCCTTTGACCACGGCATCGAAGAGCATCTCGTTATGCACGATGTCCTTGCCGGTCTCGTCCTTGAAGGAGATGCCGGCCGTGAGCGGACCGGTGATGTGGCCTTTGACGAAGCGCATCCTCGGGGGAAGGCCCTGCTTCAACAATTTCATAAAGGCCGGGAACGCGGCTGCGTACGCTTCAGAGATCTTAAAGAAGCCATAGTTCTTCTCAAGGTATTGTTCAAAGAACTTCTCGAACTCCGGCGTCAGATCCTTTGACGTGTCGAAAAAGAACCGTTTTTTAGCCGCATCGAGCCTGATCCCGGGCAGGGACTCGCTGTACTGGCCATCCATGTGTTCGCGGAAATCCCGCTGAGGCAGCTGGGGCCAGATCGGGGCTTCCGGGAGATACTGGAGCGACAGGGCCGCTGCCTGGTCAGGGTCCGTGATGGGCAGGCTGCCGATGCCGGTGGCGATGCAGTTGAAGCTATGCGTCATGACAAAAGTCCCTTTCTCTTCGAGGTCAGTGTGGGATTATATATTCACCGGAGAAAAAAAACAATCAAATTTACGGGAGCGCATGCTCTCAGGCCGGGTGTGTCACGGTGCTCGACAGGGGACGGTACTTATTCATGATCCCTATGGCCGCCGTCGCAGATGAATAACTTTCATCTTTACACCAAATAATAAACCCTGTAATATGCCGCCCATGAAAATGAAATACGGCGCCAAAGCAATCAAGCAGGCCAAGCTCGAGCTGTGGCCCAATCCTAATCCGGACCGGGACTATGTGATTGATATATCCTTCCCGGAATTCACGTGCCTCTGCCCGCGGTCGGGGTACCCTGACTTCGCAACGATCAAGGTCACCTATACGCCCGACAAAAAAGTGGTGGAACTCAAAGCGCTGAAACTCTATTTGAACAGCTTCCGGGACCAAAGCATCTCTCACGAGGCGGTGACGAACCTGATCTTCGACACGCTCGTTAAGCATCTCAAACCGCGTACGCTTGAGGTCGTGGGCGATTTTAATCCCCGGGGCAATGTGAAGACCATCATCCGGGTTGCCCGGTAAGGGGAGATCGGCTGCGTGCCTTTTTCGTATCCCCCCGGTGCAATTCGGTGTAAACAGTTAACGGCAACGCGGTTGTCTCGGTCCAGAGGAGAATCCATGTTTGGTCTCGGATTACCGGAATTAATAATTATTTTCGTTATTGCCCTTGTCGTCTTCGGGCCCAAGAAACTGCCTGATCTGGGCAAGTCCATCGGGCGCGCCATGGCGGAGTTCAAAAAAGCGTCGGAAGACTTCCAGGAATCGGTCCGGTCCGAAATGAAGGACGTGGAAAAAACCGTGGACGTGAAGGAAGAGCTCAGGCAGCTCGAACAGCTTGGCAAGGCGGACATCGTATACGGGGCGATCGGCAGCGACGAGCAGGGGACTGCCGCATCAGGAGATGGACAGCACAAGGAGAACAAAGAGCATGCCGAAGGCAACAGCTGAAGAAGAACTGCGGATGCCTTTTTGGAGTCATCTCGCCGAGCTTCGTAAACGACTGGTCATCTCGGCCATCGCCATTTCCCTGGGGTTTGCGATCTGCTTCAATTTTTCCGAGGATCTGCTGGGGCTCCTCATGATGCCGTTGAATATGACGATGAGTTACCATGCCTCGTTTCCCTTTCTGCTGTTCACGCCGAACCCGGTCAAACAGGAGCTCTTTTTCACCACGCTGACCGAACCCTTCATGGCCCACCTGAAGATCGCTTTTGTGGCCGGCCTGATCCTGGCCGTGCCAATCATCCTGCTCCAGATCTGGAAGTTCATTTCCCCGGGGCTCATGCCGAGGGAGCGGCGCTATACCGGTTACTTCGTATCGTTCTCCACGCTGTTTTTTGCAACAGGCGTCCTGTTCTGCTTTTTTCTGCTGCTGCCCTTTGCCGTGCCGTTCCTGATCGGGTACAAGACGGATCACCTGAAGGCGATCATCAGGATCGGCGAGTATATCGACTTTACGCTGAAGTTCCTGCTGGGGGCGGGGGTCGTGTTCGAACTGCCGCTCATCATCATTCTGCTCAGTCGTATGGGCATCCTCCAGCCCGCATCCCTCGCGAAGTTTCGTAAATACGCTTTTCTGCTCTCGTTCATTATCGGCGCTATCATCACGCCGACGCCTGACGCACTCAACATGACGCTTATGTCCCTGCCGATCTATGTTCTCTATGAGATCGGCATTCTGGGAGCTCGCTTGTTCGGCAGGAAACGCGATACGGATCGCACGGACCTGGCGGAGAC
>JANPMZ010000295.1:0-16053 GCA_031427195.1 Nitrospirota bacterium | reverse complement strand
GGGTTCGGGGTCCAGGGTCCAGGGTGTAAAGTCCCATGCCGTCATTGCGAGGAGCGGAGCGACGCGGCAATCTCGTTTTATCGATCAGTTACGAACTGCGAGATTGCTTCGCTTCGCTCGCTAATACGGCTTTAAAGATTTATTACTAACGGCTCAACTTGATGAAGTCGAAAAAAGGTGTCATTCCCGCTTGTCGGGAATCGTAGTGTTTTTCAATAGGCAGAAAAGACTGATTCCGGACAAACCGGAATAACGTCAAAAGAAAATTTAAGATTTCGATGATCACTATCACCAACCTCACCCGCTACTTTGGCACACTCGCTGCCGTTAATGCCGTCAGCTTCTCCGTCGGCAAAGGAGAGGTCTTTGGTCTGCTGGGGCCCAACGGGGCGGGCAAGACCACGTCCATTCGCATGCTGACGACCCTGCTGAGACCATCGGCAGGTACGGCAGTGGTCGCGGGCTACGATGTCGCAGTTGACCCGATCGAGGTCCGGCGGGCCATAGGCGTGGTGCCGCAGATGCTGAATCTTGACATCGACCTTACCTGCGCTGAGAACCTTGAGTACCACGGAAGGCTTCATAAGATGCAGCCCGCGGACCGGGAGGCACGGATCGAGGAACTACTTCGCTTTGTCGGTCTCTGGGAAAAGAAGGATACGCCGGTGGAACACCTTTCGGGCGGCATGCGCAGAAGGCTTTTGATCGCCCGGGGCCTCATGCACCGGCCGCAGGTGGTGTTCATGGACGAGCCGACCGTGGGGCTCGATCCGCAGGCGCGGCGCGTGATCTGGGGGCTCTTGGAGTCGCTCAAACGGAAGGGCATCACCATTCTGCTCACGACGCATTACATTGAAGAGGCGGACGCGCTGTGCGACCGCGTGGCCATCTTGCAGACCGGCAGGATCATCGCGCTCGACCGTCCCTCCGTGCTGAAGGCAGGAGTGGGCAAATACTCCATTGAATGCCTGGGGCGGCACGATATTCCCCGCAGGTTCTTCCCCACGAGGGAAGAGGCGATCGACGCTTCCCGCGATGTGTGCGAGGATATCGTTGTCCGCGAGTCCACGTTGGAAGATGTGTTCATCAATCTGACGGGGGAGAGAATAGAAGGATGAGACGATTGCGGATTGCGGATTTCGGATTTCGGATTTAAAATCCGTCATCCCCGAATGTTTCTATCGGGAATCCAGGAGAAAGGAGAATGAAGGATGCGTAGTTGCCCCTTCTCTCACTTCTGACTCCTGGCTCCTGTATACTGGGAACTACTATGAATTTCTACCCTATCATCTGGAAAGAGCTCATGCTGATCCGCAAGAAGCCCTGGCGGTTCCTGGCGTCGAGCCTGGTCATGCCGCTCCTGTACCTCGTGACCTTCGGCTGGGGTCTGGGCCGCGGCATGAACGTGGGAGGCGGCACCTATCTCGAATTCGTGCTGCCCGGCATCCTGGCGCTTTCTGCCATGACTAACAGCTTCGGCCCGGTCTCGACGTCGCTCAATATCAGCAAGCTCTACACCAAGACGATCGAAGAGGTGCTCGTTTCACCGGTGAGCCACTGGGACATCGCTCTGGGCAGGACGCTGAGCGGCCTGGGCCGCGGGCTGTTCTCAGCGCTCATGCTGATACTGGTAGGCTGGGCCACGGGAGTGCATTTGCAATACTCGTTTTTGTTCTTTGTTGTCCTGGCGCTCACTGCCTTCTGTTTCGGGGCCATGGGTGTGGCAGCGGCCATGCTTGCCCACTCCCATGAGGACATGGCGAATTTCAACAGCTTTTTCATCATCCCCATGTCGTTTCTGGCAGGTACCTTCTTTTCGCCGGACCGGCTGCCGCAGCCCTTCCAGAGCATGATCATGGTCTATCCGCTTACTCATGCCAGCATCGTGCTCCGCTCGCTGGCGGCAGGCAACGGGCCGGCTCCGGGTTCTGTGCTCATTCTTGCTGCCTATGCAGCGTTGTTTTTCTATCTCGCAGGAAGGCTGGTAAAGAGAACGGCTTAAAGCGCCGCTCTTCGCGAATGACCCTATGGCTTCCGGATGGCAAAAAAATTTATCACGAAGAACACGAAATACTCGAAGTTAAAAGCAAAATTTTTATTTTATCTTTTCAACTTCTTCATGATCTTCGTGCCCTTCGTGGTGAAAAGGCTTTGGTTCCGGCTTGTCCGGGTTAGGAGCCTGATTATTTATTGCGTTCCCTTGTGGCGAAAGAAACCATTCCCTGTTTAGTTGCTGCCGGTCTTTTGTCTCAGGAAAACCAGTTCTCACCAAGGCGCTATACTCTCATTTTAGTTGACTTTTCCGGGCATTAGGGCTACTATTCCCACTCCATTTCGAGGGTTTTATTCCGGATTTTTTCGGATTACGATGAGAGAAAAGAGGATACGACAGAGATGAGAACATTGATCGCACTGGTCCTGCTGACAGCAACACTCGGTTCACCGGTGTTTGCCGCGGACAAGCCGCTGGGCCCCGAAGAGTTTCGCTCCGTTGATGAACTGGCGATGGAGCTCGTGTCCTACTTCCCGAAGGTGCAGGGCGAGGTGAAGGCCGTGCAGGCTGATCGCCTCACTATCGCGCTCGGCACGAAAGAGGGGCTCATGCCCGGCATGTCTCTTACGCTCTGGCGGGCCGGTAAGGAGCTCCTCCATCCTGTGTCCGGCATCGTGCTCGGACGGGAAGAGGAGGAGGTCGGTACCGTGGAGGTGACCGTTGTGGGAGAGGGCTCCTCGACAGCGGTGGTCAGGAAAAAGCAGAAGGACCCTAAACCGGGAGACCGGGCGAGGATTACGCCGAAAAAGATCCGCCTTGCGATCATTCCGCTCACCTCGGACCGTCCTGAGCTGGTGAAGCAGCTCGCGGACCAGTTGGCAGCATCGGGCAGGTTCTCGGTCCTTGAGCGCGGCAAGACCGACGCGTTCGTCAAAGAGCGCAAGCTCATGGACCGTTCGATGATCAAAGGCATGGGCAGTGTTTTGAACGTCGATGCGGTCGTGGTGCTCGGCCTCTATCCCACCGGGGGCAGGCTGATGGCGATGGCGCGGATACTCTATACTGAAGACGGCCGGCAGCTCGATACCATCGTGGCGCTGGTCGATGAAAAATCGGGGAAAGATACCCTGGGCGACCTCAAGCCTTTTTTTGCCCCGGCCCCCTGAACACAGGCGGCCTGTTCACCGGGGACGCCATGCAGGTGATGAGCTATTCGTTGAAGTAACGGCTTCGCGGCATGGGCCGCGCAGCCCGGGGATGGAGATGCAGCACGGATGAAGAACACAATGCCGACGGTTGAGGAACTTCGCGCCAGCGTGGCAGTGAACGATCTGCCGAAACACGTTGCCATCATCATGGACGGCAACGGGCGATGGGCCATGCAGCGCGGCATGCCGCGCATCGCAGGCCACAAGAAAGGCGCTGATACGGTACGGCTGATCACGGAGGAGTGCCGCGCGCTCGGGGTGAAGGTCCTGACCCTCTATGCTTTTTCCGACGAGAACTGGGGCCGGCCCCGCGAGGAAGTGAGCTTTCTCATGGACATGCTCGGATCTTTTCTGCGGTCCGAGATCGCGACCATGAAAAAGAACGGCATCCGGTTCCGCACCATCGGCAGGATTGAACGGCTGCCCGAATCGGTGCGGACATGGATCGACCGCGCCATGACCGAGACCGCAGCCAATACCGGCATGGTCCTGAACCTGGCGCTGTCCTACGGCGGGCGCGGCGAGATCATCGGGGCGATCAAGCGGCTGTCCGGGGCCGGTGGGTTGACCGGCGATCTTACGGAGGAGGCCTTCTCCGCCCATCTTGATACGGCGGGCCTCCCGGACCCGGACCTTATTGTCCGGACGAGCGGCGAAAAACGGATCAGCAACTTTCTCCTGTGGCAGGCGGCATATGCAGAGCTCTATTTTACCGACGTCCTGTGGCCCGACTTCAACGCGGAGGATCTGCTGCGCGCCATCTTCGATTACCAGGGGCGCCAGCGGCGCTTCGGCCTCACCCAGCAGCAACTGGTGCGCAAGTAGCGGCCGCAATCCGCAGCAAGGGAGAAATGCATGCTCTACAAACGGGTGCTATCGGGACTCCTGTTCCTTCCCCTCTTCTATCTGTTCACCTGGAAACTGCCGCCGGCATATTTTCTGGGGCTCGTGATGGCCGCCGTTGTCCTGGGGCAGTACGAGTTCTACCGCATGGCGCAGGCGCGCGGCATCCGCCCCAACGCACTTCTCGGGAGCGCGCTCGGTGTACTGGTGGTTCTGGATGCCTATCATCCCCTGTTTCCCGCCTCAGGCGCGTTCCTGCTCGCCGCATGCCTGCTCGCGATCATGGTCATCCGGCTTTTTTCGCGCCGTCCGACCGAAGGGGCGATCGAGGATGTTTCGGCAACCTTTATGGGTATCGTCTACGTGGCACTGCTGTTCGGTTTTCAGGTCTCCATCCGTACGGGAACAGACGGCAGGCAGTGGCTGGTGTTTCTGTATTTCATCATATGGGCATCCGATATCGGCGCCTATGCCACCGGAGTTTCCTTCGGCAAGCACCGGTTGTACGAAAAGATCAGTCCCAAAAAAAGCATTGAGGGGCTGATCGGCGCGCTGATCGCGTCCGCGGGCATGGCGCTGCTGTGCCAATGGTGGTTCATGCCGCCCATCAGTACGGGTGCTGCTCTCGGGATCGCCCTGGCGCTGGCAGCGACCGGCACGATCGGCGATCTGGTGGAGTCGCTGTTCAAACGCGCCGCAGGCGTCAAGGATTCGGGGACGATCATCCCCGGGCACGGCGGCATCCTGGACCGCATGGACAGCATGCTCTTCGCCGCACCGCTCTTGTACTACTATCTCAGGATGCGGTGACTCCACGAGGCAGTCAACAGAGAACCGTTTGACAGGATAACAGGATTTACAGGATTGACGCGATGGAAAAATGCTTTTATCCGATCTTTATCCTGTTATCCTGTTAAAATTTTTTTCCGGGTTGTCCGGACTTGGGAGTTCGATAGCTTGAAAAATATATCCCTACTGGGTTCCACCGGATCCATCGGGCAGTCGACGCTTGCGGTTGTGGAGAAGTATCCGGACCGTTTCAAGGTCGTCGGTCTTGCAGCGGGGAACAATATAGGTATCCTCGAACAGCAGGTGCGGAAGTTCAAACCGTTGCTGGTATCGGTGATCAGTCCGGTCTCCGCGGAAAAGCTGAAACAGCGCTGCGCCGATCTCACGGTCACCATCGTTTCCGGCGTTCCGGGCATGGTCCAGGTGGCGGCCATGGACGAAGCAGAGATTACCGTTTCCGCTATTGTGGGGACCGCCGGGCTTGTGCCGACCATGGCGGCGATCCATGCAAAGAAGACCATCGCGCTGGCCAACAAAGAAGTGCTGGTGACCGCAGGCGAGCTGGTCATGGCTGAGTGTAAGAGCCACGGCGTTCGGC
Source organism: Nitrospirota bacterium (assembly GCA_031427195.1). GTDB lineage: Bacteria > Nitrospirota > UBA9217 > UBA9217 > UBA9217 > GWC2-56-14. The sequence continues at coordinate 10,622 of JANPMZ010000295.1, read as the reverse complement.
TCCTTCCGGTGGACAGCGAGCACAGCGCCATTTTTCAGTGCCTCCATGCAGGCGCGAACCAGGACATCCGGAAGCTGATCGTGACCGCTTCGGGCGGCCCCTTCAGGACGTTCGCCAAAAAGGACCTTGAACAGGTGACGCTGGCCCAGGCGCTGAAGCACCCGAACTGGAGCATGGGCAGGAAGATCACCATCGATTCCGCCACGCTTATGAACAAGGGGCTTGAAGTGATCGAAGCGCGGTGGCTTTTCGGCTTCCGGCCGGAGATGATCAAAGTGCTGGTACACCCGCAGAGCATCATCCATTCCATGGTCGAGTACACGGACGGCGCGGTCGTGGCGCAGCTCGGCATGCCGGACATGAAGGGCCCCATTGCCTACGCGCTCTCCTACCCCGAGCGGCTGGATGATGTTTCTCCCGCGCTTGACCTTGCGGCCATCGGCACGCTCACGTTCGAGGAGCCGGACATGGACCGCTTTCCCTGTCTTGCCTACGCGTACGATGCGCTCCGGGCCGGGGGCAGCATGCCGGCCGTGCTTTCTGCGGCAAATGAAATTGCAGTCAAATACTTTTTGGAAGAAAAGATCAGGTATGTTGATGTTGCCCGCGTGATCCGGTCCGTTATGGATGCCCATAGCCCGTTCTCCATCACGACCGTTGAGGACGCGCTCAAAGCCGACCTCTGGGCGAGGGGGGAAGCCGAGAAAACCATTGCGGATTTCGGATTGCGGATTGCGGAATGATCTGAATGCGGAACGGTTCAAATTCGGAATGCGGAATTCGGAATGAACACCTTAAAAATCCTCTCCCCAGCGTGGGAGAGGGCGGGGTGAGGGGGGCCGGTTCCAACCGGCATAATTACAGAATGAAAGAGGAGCAGAAATGACATTGATCTATTTTCTCATCGTAATCGGTATTCTCGTGTTTGTGCACGAGCTAGGCCACTTCATCATGGCAAAACGGGCCGGGGTGCGGGTCGAGAAATTCTCGCTCGGCATGGGGCCCAAGATCTTCGGGTTCAAGAAGGGCGATACGGAGTATGTTCTTTCGGCGCTCCCGCTCGGCGGGTATGTGAAGATGGCCGGCGAGAATCCCGACGAAGAGCCCACTGGCGCGACCGACGAATTCCAGTCCAAGACCGTGTGGCAGCGCGCCAAGATCGCGGCAACGGGTCCGCTCACGAATATCGTGCTTGCTTTTCTGATCATGCCGCTGGTGTTCATGGTCGGCACCTATACGCTGGGAGCGGCCAGAGTGGGGTATGTGGAAAAAGGTTCCCCGGCGGAGCTGGCCGGCTTCCTGGTCGGCGATACCATTGAAAGGGTCAATGGGAGAAGCGTGGTGGACTGGGAAAAGGCTGAAATGCTGTTCGCGGTCAACCCTGATACGGATATCCCTGTGGTGATCGAGCGGAACGGTGAGCGAAAGACGCTGGCGCTTCGTCCCAAGCTGGACCTGGAGCGAAATATCGGCGTTTCGGGGCTTTATCCTGACTTTCCCGCGGAGATCGGCAAGGTGATGGCGGGGCTTCCCGCAGAGAATGCGGGCATCAAGATAAATGACAAGATCGTCGGGGTTGACGGCAAGACGGTCTATTACTGGAACCAGTTCTCTGCCGCGGTCAAAAAAAGCAAGGGGAAGAAGCTGGCGCTCACGGTTGAGCGTGAAGGCAAGCTACTGGTGGTCGCGGTCACGCCGATCAAGAAGGACGGGAAGTATGTTGTTGGCGTCGAACCGCTCGTGCGGCTGATATTTAAGCAGTACGGCTTTCTGGATTCCGTGCGCCTGGGTTTTAATAAGACCATCGAGTACATCGACCTTACCTTCGTGACGCTCAAGAAGCTGCTGACGCTCAACCTGTCTATCAAGACGCTTGGCGGACCGGTGATGATCGCCCAGATGTCGGGCCAGGCCGCGGAAGCGGGGCTGTCGTCGTTCCTGACGCTCCTCGCCATGATCAGCATCTCGCTCGGCATCCTGAACCTGCTGCCGATCCCGGTCCTCGACGGGGGATTGTTGTTATTCCTGGCGATCGAAGCGATCCGCAAAAAACCGTTCAGTCAGAAGGTGATGGCAGTGAGCCAGAACATCGGCGCCGCGGTCCTGATCTCACTGATCGTCGTGGTGTCCTACAACGATGTCATGAGGATGTTTTTCAGCAAGTAACATCATTGATGAACTCGTAAGAAGTCAAATTTAACCGCGGAGACGCTGAGACGCCGAGAAAATCCCCATCATTCTTTATACGCATTTCTCAGCGTCTCGGCGTCTCCGCGGTAGCATATAGATTTTTTACGTCAGGTGAGTATGGACAGTCTCATAACCCGCAAGCAGACAAGGCAGATCACCCTCGGCAACGTCAAGATCGGCGGCGGCGCGCCGGTTGCTGTCCAGTCCATGTGCAACACGGACACGCGTGATGCCGCGAAGACGCTCGAGCAGATCAGCCACCTCGCACAGGCGGGCTGCGAGCTCGTGCGGCTGGCGGTGCCTGATGAAGCGGCGGCGAAGTCCCTTGGCGATATCCGGAAGGGTACGAAGCTTCCACTGATCGCGGATATCCACTTCGACTATCGCCTGGCGCTCGAAGCGATCAAGCAGGGGATCGATGGACTGCGCATCAATCCCGGCAACATCGGCGGGGTTGATAAGGTGTCTGAAGTGGTCCGGGCCTGCAGGGACAAAGGTATCCCGATCCGTATCGGCGTGAATGCCGGTTCGCTCGAAAAGCATCTGCTCGAAAAATATAAGCATCCCACGCCCGAGGCGATCGTCGAGAGCGCCTTTGGCCATATCCGCATCCTCGAGGACCTGAACTTCACGGATCTCAAGGTATCGCTCAAGGCCTCCGACGTGATGACCACGGTCGCATCGTACCGCCTCTTTGCGGGACGGTCCGATTATCCGCTGCATATCGGCATATCCGAAGCAGGTACGCTTACCTCCGGCACGATCAAGTCCAGCGTCGGCCTGGGCATTCTTCTCGCCGAAGGCATCGGCGATACGATGAGGGTTTCTTTGACGGCTGATCCCGTCGAAGAAGTGCGCGTGGCTTACGGGATATTGAAAGCTCTCAAGGTCCGGCAGCGCGGCGTGAACATCATCTCCTGTCCCACCTGCGGCAGGACCGAGATCGACATCATCGGCCTGGCGAACGAGGTCGAGAAGCGGCTGGCGCATATCAAAGAACCGATCACCGTCGCGGTCATGGGTTGCGTGGTGAACGGGCCGGGTGAAGCGCGTGAGGCCGATGTCGGCATTGCCGGCGGCAAGGGTGTCGGACTGCTGTTCAAGTATGGCGACATCGTGAAAAAACTTTCCGAGGAAGAACTTGCTGATGCGCTGGTCCAGGAAGTGGAAGAGATCGTACGTAAGCGGAAATTTGATAGTGCGTGAAAATAAGTACCTGAGCATCCTGATCTGCAGATTCATTATTTCAATCGTATGCGCTTGTCCATGTATGCCTGATAAAAAGACGATACGAGAATATTGAAATGGCGACCTACGAAGAGTCGATAGGTGAACTGTCGGATATCTGCGGAATCATTCCGGAGTATTACGATATTTTCGGAATCAGGCATGTGATCTCGCCCGAGTCGCGAATCGCCATTTTGGAAGCGATGGGCCTGCAGGTCAGAACCATAGAAGCGGTTTGCGCAGAGATCGCTCGAAAACGGGTGGGGCTTTGGTGCGCTGTCCTGGATCCCGTGACCGTGATATCGGTTCATGCTCAGCCGCATCCCCTGACAGTATATCTGCCGCTCCCTGAAGGAAGGGAGCACACGGCCGAGCTCCGGGTAACGGTAGAGGACGAGCGGGGAAAGAAGGAAAGCCTGCATTTCCCGGCCGGCTCCCTGCACGGGGAAGCCCGGCAGGTGATCCAGGGCCAGAACATCGCAAGAATTGCGCTGCCTCTTGTCGTAAAGGAGATCGGCTACTACACGATCTCTCTCGTCTGCTCGCACCCTGGGCCGGTCCTCGGCAACGGCGTCTCTTCTCTCCAAAAAACCGCGCGCCTGATCATCACGCCCGATGCCTGCCATATGCCGGAAAAACTGCTCGATGAAAAGATGTGGGGAGTTTCGGTAAATCTGTATGCGCTCCGCTCCAAACGCAATTGGGGGATCGGTGATCTAGGTGATCTCGGCCGCATGGTAAAGTGGCTCGCAGGTTTGAAGGCCGCCTTTGTCGGTATTAACCCCCTCCATGCCATTCCGAACACCTCACCGTTCGGCATAAGCCCCTATTCTCCGGTCAGCAGGTTGTATAGAAATTTCATCTATATTGACATGGAAACGGTCCCTGAAATTTCCGAAGCACTTCATGAGCACGAGCTGTTACCTGCAGGCGATATCGCGAAAAAAATATCCCGCCTTAGAAAAAGCGAACTCATAGACTATGAACTCGTTGCGGCCGTCAAACGTGAGCTGCTGGACCATGCGTTTAAACGGTTCTATAAAAACCACTACCGGAAAGATTCTCCCCGCGGGCAGGCCTTCCGGAAGTACCTGCAGGAAGAAGGCGAGTTTCTTGAGCTGCACGCGCTCTTTATGGTACTTTCCGAATATATGAGAAAACACCGGGGGCTGGATTCGTGGAGAGAGTGGCCTGAAGAATACCGGACCCCGGGAACAGAAGCAGTTGACGCCTTCAGAAAAAAACACATAAAGCCACTGCTTTTTTTCGCTTACGTTCAATGGTTGATTGACGGCCAGTTAGCCGATGTGTCTTCTGCCGCATGTTCCGCATCGATGCCAATCGGTCTCTACGGCGATCTTGCAATAGGGTCGATCGACGCCGGAAGCGACGTCTGGATTCATAAGGGCGTGGTGGCGGAAAAGGTGTCTGTGGGCGCACCGCCGGACGATTTCAATTCAGACGGTCAAAGCTGGGGATTCCCCCCCCTGATCCAGGACCGGCTCAGGGAAAGCGGCTATGAGCTGTTTATCCAGACAATCAGGAAGAATATGCGGCACATGGGGGCTCTCAGGATCGATCATGCTCTCGGCCTTTTCAGGCTTTACTGGGTCCCGAACGGCATGCATGCCCGGGATGGCGCTTACGTACGCTGCAATTCAGAAGACCTGCTCAGGATCATAGCACTTGAAAGCGTACGAAATCGTACGCTGGTGATAGGAGAAGACCTCGGAACAATCACGGACGAAGCGCGGCAGGCGCTCCAGCGCTTTGGCATACTTTCCTACAGGCTTTTTTACTTCGAGCGGAATTATCCTGACCCATCGTTTGCCCCTCCTCAAGGCTACCCATCGATGTCGCTCTGCGCGGTCACGACGCATGATCTCCCTACCCTGTACGGCTACTGGTCCGGGCGGGACATCAGCCTCAAAAAGGAAGTCGGGATTATCAACGATGAATCAGAGTACCAACAGCAGCAAACCGTCAGGGAACGCGACCTCCGGCTCATTCTTGAAGCGCTCCGCTCCCATGGCATTCTCCCGGTCAGTCCGTCCGGGCTTTCCGTCCGCATACCCGAGATGACACCGGAGCTTTGCAGGGCGGTATACACCTATCTCTCCCTATCTTCTTCGAAGCTTGTGCTGGTCAGCGTTGACGACATCGTCGGGATGATCGAGCAGCAGAACCTTCCTGGTACCATAACCGAATATCCTAACTGGAGGCGAAAGTGCCGGTTGCTCCTTGAGGAGCTCATGCAGGACGGGCGCTGGGTTGATCTGGCCGGCATGTTCAGAAATACCCGTACCTTAAAATTCCCATCTATTCCGAAGGAGCTCAAAACGGGACCATAACAGGGCGAGGAGTTTTCTTTATCGTTGTCGGATCTTGATGGACCACTACGAATTTTAGACGTGCGGGACATCCTGTTGTTTCAAGTTGCTCCCTAACAATAAAAACAGTGCCAGGTGACTTCCGAAAAGGCCTTCACCCTGGCGTTCCCCGTTTATGCCATCACTATTATTTGGAGGCAACAATGCGTTATTCCCGTTTATTCATTCCCACATTAAAAGAAGCGCCCGGCGAGGCGGAAGCGATCTCGCACAAGCTCCTGGTGCGCGGCGGGTTCGTACGCCAGCTGGCGGCCGGGCTCTATATCTACCTGCCGCTGGGCCAGCGCGTGATGGACAAAATCGACCGGATCATGCGCGAGGAAATGAACGCCATCGGCGGCCAGGAAGTGACCATGCCGGTGCTGCACCCGGCTGAGGTGTGGCAGCAGACGGGGCGCTGGGAATCTATCGGCGATGAGATGTTCCGTTTGAAGGACCGTGGCGGCCGCGACATGTGCCTTGCCATGACGCACGAGGAGGTCATGACCTGGCTCGCGGCGCACGACCTGCGGTCCTACCGGGACCTGCCGCAGATCTGGTATCAGCTCCAGACCAAGCTCCGGGACGAGGCGCGCCCCAAGAGCGGGATCCTGCGCACCCGCGAGTTCATCATGAAGGACTCGTACAGCTTCGACCGCGACGAAGCGGGGCTCGACAAGTCTTACGACATCCATCTTGAAGCGTATCGGAAAATCTACTCCCGGTGCGGCATCAAGTTTTATGTGGTGCAGAGCGACATGGGTATGATGGGCGGCACCGGCGCCCACGAATTCATGGCCCCGTCTGCGGCAGGCGAGGACGAAGTGGCGCTGTGCGACGGCTGCGGGTACGCGGCCAATGTGGAGCTCGCGGAGTCACTGCCGAAGACGCCGAACATCCCGGACTGGGCATATGAAGAGGTGGCCACACCGGAGCGGCGCACCATCGATGAAGTGACGCGGTTCCTGAAGGTCACGCCCGACCTCCTGGTAAAATCCATTCTGGTCATGAGCGACGCAGGGCCGGTGCTGGCGCTGGTGCGCGGGGACCAGACCCTGCATGAAAAGAAACTGGCAAAGCTTATTGGCTCTCACCGTTCCGCGCAAAAAGACGAAATAAAGACTGCGCTCGGCGTGCCTGCCGGGTTCATCGGACCCATGGGGCACAAGATCAGAAAGATCGCCGACTCCTCACTGAAACAAGGGGTGTATGTGGCGGGCGCGAACAAAGAAGGATTCCATGTAAAAGGCATAACCGCGGACAAGCACTTTGGCGATGCGGAGTTCGCTGATATCCACGTTGCCGCGGCAGGGGATTCGTGTGTGACCTGCGGCAAGCCGCTCCGCATCGAGCGGGTGATCGAGATCGGCAATATCTTCAAGCTCGGGACGCGCTACTCGGTCCCGCTCAAGGCGAACTATCTGGACGAGAACGGCGCGGAGAAGCCGATCGTCATGGGCAGCTACGGCATCGGCCCGGCGCGCATTGCAGCCGCGGCCGTGGAGCAGGGGAACGACGAGAACGGCATCATCTGGCCGCTTGCGATCGCGCCCTATCAGCTCCTGATCGTGCCGGTGAGCGTGAAGGACGTGAGGTCCATGGAGGTTGCGGAAGAGTTCTACGCCGCGCTTGAAGAAAAGGGCTTTGAGGTGCTGATGGATGACCGGGATGAGCGCGCCGGAGTGAAGTTCAAGGACGCCGATCTTATCGGCATTCCTTACCGGATCATCATCGGCGAGAAGAATCTGAAGGAAGGCCTGGTTGAGCTCAAGGAGCGTAAGACCGGCGTGGTTGAGAAAGTCAGGATCGAGGAAGCTGTCGGGAAGACCATAAAAAAGCTGGTGATGGAAGGGTGATATAATTGCGGAATGCGGATTGCGGATTGAACATCAGGAAACTACAGCTGCATTGAGTGGTCCAGTGTTGAAATTATCTGGGCGGGACAAGTAATTTTGGTGGCATCAAAGCCAGAAGCGCTTATACGTAAATAAAACTTGAATTCAAAAGGTCAAACGCCTATAATTCGTTTCTATGGAGGGTGTGTTGAATGGATGAAACCGTTGTTCTTGAATTGACACCTCAACAGTCTGCTGAGATCAAGAAGCAGATAGGCTTTGAGTTGCGGGAGATATATCTGACGAAACGCTCGCTGAACAAGCTGAGAGTATTCAGGCTTCGCCTCAGCGAGGAGCAGCAGTTGTTGCTGGATGAGAAGCTCGGCCAGAAGGTGAAAGAGCTGACGGTTACCCGTTCGGTGGCAACGCGGATACTGTAATCCGCGGACGATATGTTTTGCCTGATCATTTGTGCATTGACCACACTGAGCTCACTCGCGGAAGGAGGTGAACCTTTATGAAAAAAATATCCATCATTATGCTGTCATTTGTTCTGGTATTGTCCGTCGCATTCTTCGGTTGCGAAAAGAAAGCGGAAGCTCCGAAACCGGCAGAACAGCCTGCAATGGCGCCGCCCCCGGCCCCTGCACCGGATCCTGCGCCGGCTGCTCCGGCGCCTGCGCCGGCAAAACCGGCCAAGAAGTAAGCTCGTGTATCCGCTGATCATGCTGCAAACACGGCCCCCTCAAGGGGGCCTTTTATTTGTCATGTCCCACGCAGACCTCGCCGGGATTCGCATAGGCCGCCAGGAAAATATAATATATGACCAGACTCACTACAGACCTTGTCTGCGAGATCCTGCTCAAGACCAATAAGATCACGTCCGATCAGGCACGGGAGATAAAGGTCAGGCAGGATGTGCAGCGGATGAAGATCCTCAAAGCGCGCGGTGAAACGCCGCAGCGCGGGCGGATGCACCTCGAGAACGAGGTTTCGGCCATCGAGGTCGCTGCCTCGCTTAATTTCGAATTGCCCGGCGAACCAGGCCACCCCCTGACCGAGGACCTCATCACCGCAGCGGTCGCGGAATACGCCGGCCTCCCCTTCAGGAAGATCGACCCGCTCAAGCTGAACCCTGATGTGACAACGCAGATCCTTTCCCGCGCATTTGCACGGCGCACTGTTTCGGTCCCGCTCGAGCGCACTGACGATAAACTCATCCTCGCCGTGGCGGACCCCTACAATGTCGAAGTGGTCGAGAATATCGAACGGATGGGCTACAAGGTCAGTCTGGTTATCGCGTCGAAGACGGACATCCTCAAGATCATCACCGAGTTCTACGGGTTCCGCTCTTCCGTCACCGCCGCGGCCAGGGAAATGTCCTCCGACGTCGACCTCGGCAACCTCGAACAGTTCGTAAAAATGAAGTCGGTGTCGGAGATCGAGGCCACGGACAAGCATGTCGTGAACGCCGTGGAATTCCTGTTCCGGTCCGCCTTTGACCAGCGGGCCAGTGACATCCATATCGAGCCCAAGCGCGAGGCGAGCGAAGTGCGGCTCAGGATCGACGGCATGCTGCATACGATCCACAAGATCCCCAAGGCGGTCCACGCGGCTTTCGTATCCCGCATCAAGATGCTTTCCCGTATGGACATCGCGGAAAAGCGGCGGCCCCAGGACGGACGGATCAAGACCGAGTACAAGTCCCGCGAGGTGGAGCTCCGCGTCTCGACCATGCCGACGGCCTTCGGTGAAAAGGTCGTGATCAGGATCTTTGACCCGGACATCCTGCTGCAGGACCTGGAGGAGATCGGGTTCGAAGCGAGGGAATACGAACTCTTCCGATCGTTCATCACGCGGCCTTACGGCATCATCCTGGTGACCGGCCCCACGGGCAGCGGTAAAACGACGACGCTCTATTCGGCGCTCAAGACCGTGGCCACGCCCGAAGTGAATGTCGTGACCATTGAGGACCCCATCGAAATGGTCCACGACCGCTTCAATCAGGTGGCGGTGCAGCCGCAGATCGGCGTTACCTTTGCGAGTACGCTCAGGACCATCCTGCGTCAGGACCCGGACATTATCATGGTCGGCGAGGTCCGCGACCGCGAGACGGCGGAAAATGCGATCCAGGCAGCGCTTACCGGCCACCTTGTCTTCACCACCCTGCACACGAATGACGCGGCGAGTTCCATCACCCGCCTCATGGAACTCGGTATCCCTTCATACCTTATCTCGTCGACCGTTATCGGCGTGATGGCGCAGCGGCTTGTGCGCAAGATCTGCAAACACTGCGAAGCGACCCATGACTTGCTGCCGGAAGAGGCAGAGGCTGTGGGACTGGCTTCGGACAAGTATGAGAAAATAACGGTCAAGTACGGTGAAGGCTGCGTGCAGTGCAGAGGCACGGGGTATATGGGCCGGACCGGCATCTTCGAGGTTATGGAAGTGAACGAGCCGATCCGGGCGGTCCTCCGGGAAAAGGCCGACGCTGAAATGATCGCCAGGACGGCCATCGCCGACGGCATGGTGGTCCTGCGCGAGGCAGCCGTCAGCAAGATGCTGAAGGGCGAGACCACCTTTGACGAAGTGATCAGGGTAACGGGGGAGAAGCAGTAAGAAGCAGGGTTCAGGGTACAGGGTCCAAACGGCAGAGTACAGGGTCCAGTAGCCAGGGAAAGCGAGAACCTTCAGTTTTCCTGACCCCTGAACCCCGTACCCTGACCCCTGCATTTTCTATGGACATCTTTATTACATTTTTATCTACCTACGGCGTGTACCTTGGCCTGGCATGCCTGGCAATCCTGATCGCCGCGTTCTTTGCGGCGTCGGAGACGGCCATCGTGTTCGCCAACAAGGCGCGTCTGCGCGAGCTTGCCGAAGCGGGCGACGCCCGGGCAACGGTCGTCCTGAAACTGCTGGAACAGCGGGACCGCCTTCATGCCACGCTGCTGCTGGCCGAGAACCTGTCGATCACGGTCGCTATTGCGATCATCGCCGC
>JANPMZ010000294.1:0-2910 GCA_031427195.1 Nitrospirota bacterium | reverse complement strand
TCGCCGACCTGTCAAAGCTCTGGGTGAGCATCGATATCTACGAGAAAGACCTCAGCCGGATAAAGTCGGGAACAACGGTGAAAGTCAGGACAACTGCTTATCCCGACCGAAACTTCAAGGGGGTTATTTCCTACATCGGGGACGTGCTGGAGGAGAAGACCAGAACAGTCAAGGCGCGCGTCGTGGTTGAGAATGCGAATCGGCTCCTGAAACCGGGCATGTTTGCGACCGTGCTGATTGAGGCCGGCGGCGGGACCGAACGTCTTATCACTGTTCCTGAAGAGGCGATCTTTCTCGACGGGTCCAAGAATTATGTTTTCATTCAAACCGCCCCGGAGGAGTTCGAAATGCGCGAGGTAGCGGTGGGCCGGACGCTGGGGAAACGTCTGGAAGTAATCCGTGGACTCAACAAGGGAGAGCCGGTTGCCGTCAAGGGCGCGTTCATTCTCAAATCAGAGCTGAAAAAAGGCGAGCTCGTCGACGAACATGGCCATGACAAGTAATTAGCCTTTCATAAAATGGAGATCATCAATCATGCTGGAAAAACTTATCGAATATACGCTGAAGCAGAAAGGGATGGTCATATTTCTTTCGCTTCTGATAGTAATCGTCGGATTGTACTCTTATTGGAAATTGCCGATTGACGCTTTCCCGGACGTCACGAACATCCAGGTCGAAGTTGTCAGCCACGCGGACGGGCTCTCGGCAATAGAGATCGAACGGAATGTGACCTACCCGATCGAGATGGCAATGCGCGGCCTGCCCGATATCGAGCAGATGCGTTCGGTCACAAAGTTCGGGCTCTCGATCGTAACAATCGTCTTCAAGGATGACGTTGATATCTATTTTGCCAGGCAGTTGGTATTCGAACGGCTGGCGGAGGCGCGGGAAAAGGTCCCGAAAGGGGTCGAGGTCGCCATGGGGCCTATCGGCACGGCCATGGGGGAGATTTATCAATATACCCTTGAAGGCGTTATGCCCGCTGACCCGCAACAGAAGATTTCCTACCTGACCAACCTGAGGACTATTCAGGAGTGGATCATCACGCCGCAGCTGAAGAGTGTCGCCGGGGTGAACGAGATCAACTCCTTCGGCGGGTATTTCAAGCAGTACCAGGTGATCGTGTCGCCGGAAAAGCTGCTGCGGCACGGCATAACCGTGGAAGAGGTGTTTTCGGCGATCGGAAATAATAATGAAAACGTCGGCGGAAACCTGCTCGAACGGGGCGCGGACCAGTTCATTGTCCGCGGAGTAGGGCTGATCAAAGATGTTAGCGATATAGAAAACATCGTACTGAAAGCGGCGGGGGGTACGCCGACCTCTATCCGCGACGTGGCCCAGGTGAAAATCGGCGAGGCTGTCCGCATGGGCGCCGCCATAAAGAACGGCAAGGATGAATCTGTCGGCGGCATCGTCATGATGCTGCGCGGCGAAAACAGCCGCGACGTGGTGCGCCGGGTCGCGGAAAAGGTCCGGGAGCTCAACGAAAACAATGTGCTCCCGGATGGGATCAGGATCGTCCCCTATTACGACAGAAGCGATATTGTGAAAGCGAGCGTCAGCACGGTAAACAAGGCGCTGATCGAGGGTTCCCTGCTGGTCCTGATCGTGCTCTATCTGCTGCTGAACAGTATCCGGGGCAGTATCGTGGTCCTCATCGCATTACCGCTGTCGCTCCTGGCCACGTTCATAGTCATGAAGCTTACGGGGATCAGCGCAAACCTGATGTCCCTCGGCGGGCTGGCCATTTCCATAGGAATGATCATAGACACCGCCATTATCCAGGTTGAAAACGTCCAGCGACACCTGAGTGACGATGAGGCACGACACTCCAAATTGATTACGGTGCTCAGGGCGATCATGGAGGTCAGAAAACCGAGTATCTTCGGCGAACTGATCATTGCGCTAACCTTCATCCCGGTCCTTTCGCTGGAAGGGATCGAAGGAAAGATGTTCGGGCCCTTGGCGATTACGGTCGTCATCGCCCTGCTCGCCTCGCTGCTCCTTTCGGTATTCGTCATTCCGGCGCTCTGCATCCTGTTCCTGAAACCGCACCCGGAAAAGGAGAGCTTCATAATGAAGCACGCGAACAGGCTCTATCTGCCGCTGCTCGACTATGCCATGAACAGGAAGCGGGTGGTGCTGAGCATCGCGGGAGCGCTCCTGGTCGCTTCGCTCTTTCTGGCAACCCGGCTGGGAACGGAATTCATCCCGGTCATGGATGAAGGCTCATTCGATATGGATGTGTCCATGCTCCCCGGCGTTTCCCTGGCCAAGGCCTTGGAGGTGAATCAGCAGGCTGCTGCCAGGCTGAAGCAGTTCCCGGAACTGGATACCATTGTGGGACGAATAGGCCAGACCGGGGTCGCCCTGGATACGCGGGGCACGGACAAGACCGGCTTTGTGGGGATATTCAAGCCGAAGAGCGAATGGAAGCGGGACAGAACAAAAGAAGAGTTGACCAATGAGATGCGGGAGTCGTTGGAGTCAATCGCGGGGATCACCTTCGGATTCAGTCAGCCGATCCAGTGCCGCATCGATGAGCTGGTTGCCGGCACCCGGGCGCAGCTGATCGTCAAGCTGTTCGGCGACGATATCGATGTGCTGAGCGAAAGATCGGCGAAGATCGCCAAGGTGCTTTCCACGATCAAAGGTGGTATTGATCTGAATGCGGAAAAGGTTTCCGGGCAGCCCTACCTGACGGTCAACATCGACCGCTCGAAGATCGCCCGCTATGGTCTGAACATCAGTGATGTCCAGAAGGTGATAGAGATCGCCGTGGCCGGCAAGGTGGCCTCGCAGCTGTACGAGGAAAACCGCAATTTTCCCATCACGGTGCGCCTTCCGGAGGAGAAGCGCAATTCCCTGGAAGCGATCAAGAACCTGATGATAACCACGAAAACGGGCATC